>SZPD01000505.1 GCA_030263515.1 Anaerolineae bacterium CFX9
GCTGATCGGCGCGGGCAGCGATCTGCCGCTGGCAAATATCGACCGAGAGGACCGGCTGCGGCGGCTTTCGATGGGACTACAGCCGGGCGAGGCGCTCGCGGCCCTCAATGCGACGCGGGAACTGGCGAGAGTGCTGGCGACTACCAACGCCAATCCCCGGCTGGCGCTCGAAGTGACGCTGCTCGATTATCCGGGTTTACTGCGCTGAACGAATCTGGCGGGCGCGCGTTTCGAGTGCGGCGACGCAGCCTTCAGGCGGGGTTTCCGCGCCCATCATCACCGTGCTGACAGCCGTGCCATGAAAATCTGAGCCGCCGGTGATCAGCAGTCCGTGGCGCGCTGCCGCGGCTTTCGCGTTCAGCCGCACGGTCTCATCATTTTTGGGGTGGGTGATCTCGACGCCATCCAGCCCGGCAGGAACCAGGCGCTCGATCATGGCGATCGGTTCCGGCAGCAGGCCGGGGTGCGCCAGCACTGCCGCGCCGCCTGCGCTGTGGATCAGGGCGACTGCTTCTTCGGGCGTCAGCCGCGCGCGCGCGGCGTAGGCAGGCCCGCCATTATGAAGGTAGCGATCAAAGGCTTCCTTGACACTTTCGACGTAACCAGCTTCGACCATCGCGCGGGCGATGTGCGGTCGCCCGATCGAGCCGGGACGTTTGCCGCTCTGCGCCAGCTCGACGATCCGTTCCCAACGAAGCGGCATGCCCATTTCCGCCAGCTTGTCCACGATGATCTGACCACGATCATAGCGTTTTTCGCGGAATTCACGCAGTTTTTCCTGAAGCGGCGCGCTGCCCGGATCGATGAAATAGCCGAGCATATGGACATCGCCCGCATCGTCCTCGGCGCTCAGCTCGATGCCGGGGATGACACGCACACCAAACGCGCGGCCCGCCTCAAGGGCGGCAGCGATGCCATCGGTCGAGTCGTGATCGGTAATCGCGATCACGTTCAGCCCGATGCGGTGCGCCATGGCAACAATCTCAGCCGGGCTGTGCTGCCCGTCCGAAGCTGTTGTATGAAGATGAAGGTCTACACGCATGAGCAGGAAAGGCGGCGGTGAGGGAGTGCAGTGCTCGGTCGTCTGCTCGTCTAGCGGCGTGGCTCGACGATGAAGCGAACCGCAGTCCGCTCCTGACCATCAATATCGACTTCCGTAAAGTAAGGAATACATACAATATCAATGTTGTCACCCGTCAGATAGCCACGCGCAATCGCCAGCGCCTTGACTGCCTGGTTGACAGCCCCTGCGCCGATCGACTGCACTTCCGCATAGCGGTGTTCGCGTATGACTGCCGCGATCGCGCCGGCAACCGCCGTTGAACGCGATTTGGCGGACACCTTGATCACATCCGGCTTGTCGCCGTCTGCGGGTTCAATGGTGAAGCCTTCGTCAAACTCTGGTAGTGAATTGTGGTGGTTCATGTCATCCTGGTGTTCCGTCATCCCGCCATCCTCAAACTGCGACGCCGATTGTGTTCGCAACGGATTGTACAAAGAATTAATCTGCCAGTCTACTTTAACTTTGGGATTCTTTACCCTGCTTTCTCTCAGTCAGCGAACAACCGATCGGTTTCGGCAAGAATTATCCCAATGTTAAAGAGTTGGGGAATGGATCACCTGCCGAGTCCCCACCCTGATCGAGCCTTATATATCGCAATTTAACCCTCATATTTCCCAAGTTTATGGGGATCATTTGGGTATATTTGGGAAAATGCGCCACAAAAGAGATTATTTGTTCTATCTGTTGGAATCCTGTCACGACGATCGGCTGATATCCCAACCTTAAAATTTCCAGTTTTTTAAGGTTTAAAGACCCCGGATCGGTTGAGTCCCGCAGGTATGTGCGCTATACTGCTGAATACGGTGCGCAGAAAGCCTACAGCACCGGTTGAACCAATCACTGCGAGAGAAAAACATAGCGTATGCCGGTGGGCATGTCCGCGTAGGACATGCGTCAGGGTTCGCGTCTCTCTGCGACGTGTCGGGGAAGTAGGTCACTCCGACGAGGACATAGCACTATGACACCAAAAGATGCCTGGAGCGCCGCTTACCAGCAGCTCGAACTACAGC
>SZPD01000075.1 GCA_030263515.1 Anaerolineae bacterium CFX9
TGCGCCTGTATCAGGAGATTCAGCGCCGTGTTCAGGAGCGCACGGCTGAGCTGAACCGCGTCAAGGAACGGGTGGAAGCCATCCTCAACCACAGCAGCGATGCCATCCTGATGATCCGCCCGGATGGCATGATCCAGCAGACCAATGCCGCCTTCGATCACATGTTTCGCTGTGAATCGGAGGAGGTTTATGGCAGGTCGCTGATGGAATTCGCAACGCCTGTCTGTCACGATTCCCTGCGTGCCAATCTTCAGCGGGTGATCGCCTTTCAGGAGACGGTTCGGCTGGAGATCGTGGCGCGGCGGATGGATGGGACAGTGTTTGACGCTGATGTGATGCTCTCGCCCATTTTGCAGGGCGACCATTCTGCCAGCGCGGTATGCAGCCTGCGCGATATTAGTGAGCATAAGCAGATGGAGCGCGATCTCAGGCAGGCGCTGGAACGGGAGCGGGAGATCAATGATCTGCGGACGCGCTTCATCGCGCGCGCTTCGCATGAATTTCGCACGCCGCTGGCAATGATCCAGACCGCCAGCGATATGCTCCAGAAGTATCACGGGCGCATGTCGAACGAGCAGCTCATTGAGAAATTCGACCGTATGCGGTCTGCCATTCAGACGATCACGGCGCTGCTGGATGACCTGCTCACGCTTAGCCGGGCGGAAGCGGTTGGCCAGCAGGAATTTCAGCCGAGTCGGTTTCCCCTCCGCCATTTGCTTGAATCGCTGATCAGCGAAGTGCAGCACGGGATCGGGCAGGGGCATGTTCTGGACTGCAACCTGCCGCCGGAGTCGCTGCTGATCACTGCCGACAAACGGCTGCTGCGTCAAATCCTCGTAAATCTTATGTCAAATGCAGTGAAATATTCTCCAAAAGGCAGTATTATTCGATTAGAGATTGCGCCGCAGGAGGACGGAATTTCGTTTTTTGTGCGGGATACGGGGATGGGCATTCCGCAGGAAGATCACGGGCATATTTTCGAACCCTTTCACCGTGCTGGCAATGTGGAACACATTGAGGGAACAGGGCTGGGACTTGCGATCGTCAAGCAGTCTGTTGACCTGCACAGGGGGGAGATCAGCCTTGAAAGTACTGTTGGCGTGGGAACCACTTTCAGGGTCTTTATCCCCCAACCGACCCTGCATGAAGTCGAACCGGGAAGTGTAATGTCATGAAGAAAATTCTCGTCGTGGAAGATGCGCAGTCGCTTCGCAAGGACATCCTGGAGATGCTCGGTTTTGAAGGCTATGAAGCGTCTGGCGCGGAAAATGGCCTGGTTGGGGTTCAGCGTGCCCGTGAAATCCTTCCGGATCTGATCATCTGCGATATCATGATGCCCGGCCTTGACGGGTATGGCGTGCTGGAAGAACTGCGCAAGGAGCCGAGCACTGCCACTATCCCGTTCATCTTTCTGACGGCGCGCACCGACCGTATGGACATCCGGCAGGGGATGGAACTTGGCGCGGATGATTACCTCACCAAACCGTTCACCGCGTCTGAGCTGCTGAACACGGTGCATACGCGCCTTCAGAAACACAGCGAAATTCAGGAACAGGCAAACCGCAAGCTGTCAGTGCTGCGCGGGAACATCATCCTGGCGCTGCCACACGAACTGCGCACGCCGCTGAATATCATTCTCGGTTTTTCTGATCTGCTGATGACCGACGCCGGTATCATGGATGCGCCCCGTATCTCGGATATGGCGCGTCATATCAATAATGCAGGGATGCGGCTCTACCGGTTGATCGAAAATTTTCTCACGTATGCGCACACCGAAATTATGCTGACTGATGAGCAGCAGCGTGAGAGCCTGAAGCAGCATTACATGCTCTATCCAAAATCAGCCATCGAAAATTATATCGCGCAGAAGGCGATCGCTGTACACCGGGAAAATGACCTGCGCGCCAGCATCGCCGATGTGGAAGCGATCGGTATTGCAGAAGACAACCTCAAGAAGATCGTCGATGAACTGGCGGATAACGCCTTCAAGTTCAGTGAGGCGGGTAAGGAAGTTCATATCCAGACGCATGTCGATGGCGATTGGTACATTCTGCGCTTCGCCGATCAGGGACGCGGCATGACCCCGGAACAGATCGACAATATCGGCGCTTATATGCAGTTTGAGCGCCGAATGTATGAACAGCAGGGCGCTGGTCTGGGGCTGGTGATCGCCAAACGTCTCGCCGAGCTTCACAACGGGGATCTTTCCATCTTCAGCCAGGAGGGCGGCGGCACGCAGGTCGTGGTACGTTTGCCTGTCCGGCATGATATTGTGATCGACTGAGGCAGGCGGGCATCTGTTGCCGTGACCGAAAAGCATCGCTATAATGAATTTTCATTCGGCGGAAACGTGGGAGTGTTGTGATGCATAAGCTGAGTCCTGGGCGCTGGCACAAACCACGTCGTCAACAGCTCTTCCTGAGCATCAGCCTCGTCGCGCTGGCGCTTGCCGCAGCCGCCTGTTTCCGTCCCTCTGGCGCGGGGCTGGAAGCCACCGCCGTTGCCCTGGGCGCGCCGACCTATACGCCCGTTCCCAGCGATACGCCCCCGCCGCCGCCAACGCTCACGCCGAGCGAAACGCCGCCGGAACTCCCGACGATCACGCCTTCGCCATTTATTCCGACCGAAACCCCGACTCCGCCGCTGTTCGTCACACTCGATCCGGAACGTTTCCTTGTGACGGAAGTCGCCATGCTGCCGCAGGCGCAGGATCCCATCATCCTGACGGCGACCGCGCTGGCGATCGGCGCTCAGCCCATTCAGCCGGTCATTCAGGATCCGATACAGCCGGTGACTGATCCGCTGGCGCTGACGGCGACGGCTATCGTCAGCGGCGCAACGCTTACGGCTGCCTATCCCTTCACACAGACAGCCGAAGCGATTCTGGGCCCGACGCTTACCCCAACCTCATCGATCATCGTGCCGGGGACTCCGCTGCCGGGTGCGACGCCGATCATACCGGGGACGGACTGCATTCATATCGTGCAGGCGAGCGATCGCAACCTGTTCCGCATTTCACTGGCATACGGACTGACGGTCAACCAGATCGCCGCGGCGAGCGGTATCGTCAACCCTTCGCTCATCCTGATCGGTCAGCGTCTGGTCATTCCGGGCTGCGGCACGACGGGATACCGTCCGCCGGTCAGCGGAGATGCGGGCGCTCAGTCCGGCGGGACGACCAGCCCCGGTACTAACGTGTGCGGTCCTACGTATACTGTGCAGCAGGGCGAGACTCTGTTCCAGATTTCGCTGCGCTGCGGCGTTCCTGTGATGACGATCGCCCAGCTCAGCGGCATCACCAACATCAATCTGATCTTCATCAATCAGGAGCTGAGGCTCCAGTAAGCAGATAAAGGAGTTCCCCCGCTCAGCAGAGTGGGGGATTTTTCACTATGGAAGAGACGATCCTCCACACTGAGCGTCTGTTTGAAGGGCGCGTCATCAAACTGGATGTGTTGGATGTGCGCCTGCCGGACGGGAGCGCCGGAAAGCGTGAACTGATCCGGCATCCGGGCGCAGTTGCCATCGTCGCGCTGGACAGCAGCGATCAGGTGCTGCTCGTGCGGCAGTATCGCATCGCCGCCGAACAGGTCATGCTTGAAATTCCGGCGGGCACGCTCATCCCCGGCGAAGATCCGTTTGTGTGCGCCGAGCGCGAGCTTCAGGAAGAGACGGGTTTTCGACCCGGAAAACTGGAACGGATCGGCGGTATCTATGTTGCCCCCGGTTATACCACGGAATTTATCCATCTCTTTCAGGCAGCCGATCTGATCGAGTCGCGCCTGCCCGGCGATGACGATGAATTTATCGAAACGGAGCGCATGCCGCTGCCGCAGGCGTTGGCGATGATCGAACGCGGGGAAATCATCGACGGCAAGAGCATCACAGCGCTGCTGACCGTGGCGCGGCGGCGGGGCATTTAGGCGGATCGGCGCCCTTGAAGCGCGATTTTCATTCGGCTATAATGCGAGATTACGTTTGACAGCCAAAGAGCGCGCCGCGAGGCGTCGCTTTCTTGTTTTTGCCCGGTTCAGAAAGGTGAAGGCGCATGAATCAGGAACAGCTCAAGGAGTTCATGGCGCCCGTGGAAGCCCCCGATCGTGAGCATCCGGAGTTTGGCCCCGGCGATACGATCAAGGTTCATGTTCGCGTTGTTGAAGGCGATAAAGAGCGCGTGCAGGTCTTCCAGGGTGTCGTGATTCGTTATCGCGGCGGCGGCAATAACGCCAATTACACCGTTCGCCGTATCGCTTCGAACGGCATCGGCGTGGAGCGCCAGTTCCTTCTGCGCAGCCCGCGCGTCGAGAAGATCGAAGTGGTGCGCCGCTCCAAGGTGCGCCGCGCCCAGCTTTACTATCTGCGCGATCTGCGCGGCAAGGCGGCTCGCCTGAAGGAAAAGCGCTAACATTGTGTATCGCCCTCTGATCGGTATTTCGGCATCGAGTATCATCGATCAGTTCGGGAAAGAGTATCATCGAGCCTACGCCCGCAATGCGAAAGCCATCGCCAGCGCGGGCGGTTTGCCGATCTATATCCCCACCGGACTTGACGAAGCCACCCTGCGCGCCATCTATGAGCGTGTGGATGCGGTGCTGATTCCGGGCGGACCTGACGTGGATCCGTCAGCTTATGGGCAGGAACCGCATCCGCTGACGCTGGCGATCGATCGCCTACGCGATGAGCTGGAGCTGACGCTGGCGCGCTGGTCAGTGCAGGACGACCGCCCCTTATTCGGTATCTGCCGTGGACACCAGGTCATCAACGTCGCGCTGGGCGGTACGCTTGTGCAGGATATCCCATCCCAGATCGGCACGCCCCTGACGCACGATCAGGACGACAATCTGCCGCGTCACAATCGACTGCATGAGGTGACGATCGACTCTGGCAGCCGCCTGGCGGCCATTCTTGGGGCGACCCGGCTCTCGGTCAACAGCCTGCATCATCAATCCGTGCAGCAGCCTGCGCCCGGCGCGCTGATCACCGCTCATGCGCCGGATGGAGTCATTGAGGCGCTGGAGATCCCCGATCGACGTTTCGCCCTCAGCGTGCAGTGGCATCCGGAGGACCTGTACGAAGGAGACGAGATGCAGCAGGCGCTTTTCCGTTCCTTCGTTGATGCCGCCCGCGACTACGCCTTGCGGCGGCAGACGGCCGCCTGAAACCCGCCTTCGACGATGGCTTTCATCGGCGTGCTGGACTCAGGCGTTGGCGGGCTGTCCGTCCTGCGCGAAATCCATCAGCTTCTTCCCGGCGTTCCGACCCTCTATTTTGCCGATCAGGGCAATCTTCCCTATGGCCCGCGGGATCCCGAAGATCTCCGCCGGCTCGTCACCAGCATCAGCGAATATCTGATCAGCCTCGGCGCAAGCGTGATCGTGCTGGCATGCAATTCTGCCAGCGCTGCCAGCCTGCTTGCCATTCGCGAGCGCTACCCGCATATTCCATTTGTTGGCATGGAGCCAGCCGTCAAGCCCGCCGTCGCACAGACAGAGACCGGCGTGATCGCTGTGCTGACTACGCAGGCGACCGCGGGCGGCGTGCTTTATCGCCGGGTGCTGGAACGCTATACCCGGAACGTTCGCGTGATCACGCAGGTTTCGCCCGGTCTTGTCACGCTGGTTGAGGCTGGAACGCAGGCGACGCCGGAAGGGCTGGCGGTGGTGCGCAGCTATGTTGAGCCGGCGCTGATCGAAGGCGCGGATCAGATCGTGCTGGCGTGTACACATTTCCCCTTCGTTGCTGAACAGATTGCGCAGGTGGCGGGCGATCGGGCACAGGTGGTAGACCCCAGCGCGGCGATCGCCCGGCAGGTGGCCCGTGTCCTGCCGCCGGACTTTGTGCCTTCCGCCGCTGAGCACCGCTATTTCACCAGCGGGCCGCTTGAACCCTTCATCGACATGACGCGCCGTCTGATGGCGCAGCATATCCCCAGCGAAGCCTTTCAGGCGCTGCATCACGCTGACGGACGTATCACAGCGGCAGACTAACTGGTTTGCCCGGCAACAGCCGTTTACCGAATAGAGTCTTCAGAGTCGGGTACGCAGGCGGTCTGGCGCAGGCTGCTGAGCAGGCTCCCGTTCGATCGCCACTTTGCGAGGGGAGGCGGGCGGGTTGACGGGCAGCAGGACGTAGAAGGTTGATCCGGGCAGCGCCTTCATATCAAATCCTTCGCTTTCTGCCCACACTTCGCCATGATGCCCCTCGATCACGCCGCGCGCGATCGTCAGCCCCAGTCCAGGACCGGCCCCCATGAACTTGTAAGCGCCTGTCGAATGATACGCCGGATCCGTTCCACGGAAGAATTTCTGGAAGATCAGATCGAGATTTTCCCGCGCGATGCCGACACCGGTATCGGCGATGGCGATCAGAACGTGTGCGCCTTCCCCCGCAAGTTTTTCTGGCACGAGGCTGCCATTGATCTCGATGCGCCCACCGTCTGGCGTGAACTTGATCGCGTTGACCACGATATTGCGGAATGCCTGCACCAGCCGCTGCATATCCCCGCGGATCGGGGGCAGCCCACGCAGCCCACGCGCCGAGAGCGTCAGTTTGCGCTGGCGGATGGCGTCATTGAGCGGTTCGATGGCGATGCGCATGACGCTTTCGATGGTGACTTCGGAAAAACGAAGATCCATCGCGGCAACATCAAGCTGGCTGACATCGAGCATATTGCTGACCAGTTCTTCCATCCGGTCGATCGCCTTGCGCAGATTGTTGACCAGCCCGGCCGTCTGCTCGGCATCGAGCAGTCCCTGATCGTTCAGCGCATCGAGGATGTCGGTATAGCCGCGCACCTGTGAAAGCGGGGTGCGCAGCTCATGGCTGGCGATGGTGATGAAATCCGTCTTGACCGCGTCCAGCCGCTCCGCCGACTCTTTGGCATATTCCAGGCTGAGATTCAGCCCGCTCATTTCCTTGTTCATGCGTTTGAGGTCGGCGATCAGGCGGCGCGTCTGCGCGTCGATCGGGCGCTGCCGGAAAATGATGTTCAGCGCAAGCTGCAAGCCTCGGCGCGCCGGTTCATACAAAGCCGCGGCAGACAGCGCCAGCGCCACCAGGATGAGTATCCCCGGTGTATCGAAGCGCAGCCCTATGCGGCTGCTGATCAGCGCGACGCAGAAGATGACGAACGCCGTCAGCAGCACCAGGGCGAACGCGCGCGCAGTCTGCACCAATCGCGCCATTGAAATCCTTACTTGAGGATGTAGTAGGTTCCTTTCTTGGAACCCACCTTCAGCAGGATGCCACGTTCAACCATATCCGCCAGATCAAGGCGCAGGGTTTCGGCGGAGACCCCCTGGCAGAGCGTCCGGTATTCACGGTTAGTGATCGAGCCGTGATCGCGGATGTACTGAAGCGCGCGCGACTGGCGGTGATTGGTGTTGCGCACCCAGTCGGGCAGCGCCTGTTTCTCCCGCGTGTTGTGCAGCACGACTGCGAAGCTGTAGGGGCGCGCATCGAAAGTCGGTGGCGAATGCCCGGCTTGTTCCATCACCTCCACCATTCGGTCGATGCCGAGTCCCAGTTCCTCGATATAACCCCACTGAAACAGCCCGTTGACGATCCGCGGATTGCGGCTGAAGTGCTCGTCAATGATGTTGTCAACGGTGATGAAACCCGGCAGTCCGCCCGGAGAGATCACTTCCAGCCGGTCAGAATACATGCGGATTTCGATACGTCGCCCGCGCAGTCGGTAATCACGATGGCAGATGGCATTGACGATCGCCTCGCGGACGGCAAACTGTGGATATTCGTAGGTTTCCTCTCGTTCCAGCCCTTTGACGACCGCGCTGACTGCCATTTCGCTCCACACAAGGTTCCATGCAGCTTCGATCAGGCGGGGCAGGGGGCCCGTCAGTTCCTCACGGCGGGTATAACCGGCCAGCCCATTTTCGCCGCGCGGCGTCTTGCCGACGAATTTGGCGAAGACGACCCCGGACTGTGGCAGCCAGTGCTGCGGATACTCGGTGAAAAGCAGGACGCCGCTGACCGTCGGGCGGCTGGCATTGTCGATCGCGCCGATTTCGCGCAGCAGATCATCCACCTTGCCATTGTACGGGCGCTTGGTGCGTTCAGCGCGCTTGGCGAGGTACTCATCGATCATCTTGCGGCTGAAGTCGTCTTTGGTCGCGCCGGGGACAGCTTCACTTTCGTAATCCCCCGTGCTTTTAGCGCTGGCAAGCTTGAGGATCTCCTGCCCGCCCAGGGGACGGTTCGCCTTGTCACTGCGGATCAGGACGCGCCCATCGCTCAGCGCATGCAGCTCAATACTGCGCGGCACACGCAGCGCATAGACCGTGCCGCTTTCGGTTTCGACGGGTTCCCAGCTTCCGGTCACAATCGAAGGGCTGGTGAGCGCGTCCGCTTCCTTCAGCGCTTTTCCCAGCGGCTCGGACTCTACCTTCGTGCCGATATCGCCGTTATCTTTCAGTCCTACAACCAGCGTTCCGCCGTCAGTGTTGGCGAAGGCGACCATCGTCTCGGCAATCGATTTCGAGTCGATCTTTTCGATAAACGCCATGCGCGGGCCAGGGCCATTTTTCAAAAATTCGGGATTTAGCATCGCCGTTCTAACGTATCTGTCAGTCTGCAAAGTCTGGGGACATTGTAGCATGGATTGTCTGAAGGCTATAGTGCGTGCAGGCGCTTGCGCGGGCGCGTTTTTCCCCGCATACTCAGAGCATAATGAGCCTCAGACATCTCCTCAATCTCACGGGCGATCGCCTTCACACGCTGCCGATTCTGATCTTCTATCTGACAGATGGCTGCAACAGCCGCTGTGTGACGTGTGATATCTGGCGTAACCCACGCCGCGATATGCCGATGGCGCTGGTCGAATCGGCGGCGGCGGAAATGCGTCCGCTGGGGGTGCGCTGGGCTGTCCTGAGCGGCGGCGAAGCCATGCAGCATCCGGAATGGCCCCGGATCGCGGCGCGTTTTCGCAGGGAAGGCGTCCGGGTGATCCTGCTCACCAATGGGCTGCTGATCCGCAGGCAGATCGCCGAGGTGCTGGCGCATGTGGATGAACTGGTCGTCAGCCTGGACGGCGGCACAGCCGCGACATACGACGCAATCCGTGGGGTGGATGCCTTGGATCTGGTGCTGGAGGGCATTCACATGGCGCGCGCCGGGGGGATCCCGGTCACAACGCGGACGACGGTGCAGCGCGCCAATTTCCGGGAACTTCCGCTGATTGTCGAAGCGGCCAAAGCGGTGGATGTCAATCATATCAGCTTCCTGACCGTCGATGTCAGCAATCCCTGGGCGTTTGGCGACCGCTTCTCGCACGATGTCGATATTCCACTGGCGGGCGCGGTTCCTTCAGAACATCATCCGCCGGCTGCCGCGCTCACTCGCGAGGATATCGCCGAGCTGGAAGCTATCCTCTCAGCGATGGAAAGCCGCTTTGCTGCCGAATTCGCCAGCGGGCAGATCGCCGAGAGTCCGGAGAAACTTCGCCGCATGGTCGGCTATTTCAGCGGCGTGCTGGGTGAAGACACTTTTCCACAGGTGCGCTGCAACGCGCCGCATATCTCGGCAGTGATCGAGGTCAACGGAACCCTGCGTCCCTGCTACTTTCTGCCGGCTGTGGGCAAGGTCACACCCACTGTTAGCCTCTCCGAGGCGATCAACACGGCTGCGGCGCTGGATTTGCGGCACGCCTATCGTTCCGGGCAGCGCAGCGAATGTGGTCGCTGTGTCTGCCCGCTCTACAAGGGGCCCCGCAGTCTGCTGAGACTGTGATTCAGGGGGAGATTGATGCGTTTTTTCCGCCGCGGAGGAACCCGGCTGACGCCAACACTTTCCAGCCTTGATGCCTATGCGCTGTGGGCTGAGACGTACCCGCCGCAGGCGCATAATGCGCTGATGCGTGCCGAGGAAGCTGCGGTGCTCAGCCTGATGCCCGATGTGACCGGAGCCGCCATTCTCGATCTGGCCTGCGGCACGGGGCGCTATGGACGGATCGCCCGTGAACGCGGCGCGGCATACGTGACAGAGATCGATAACAGCCTGCCGATGCTGAGGGGGAATCCGCTGGCGGAGCGCGTTCAGGCGACCACAGAACGGCTTCCCCTGCGGCAGGCGTGTATGGATGGCCTGATCTGCGGGCTGGCGCTCGGTCATCTGCCTTCGCTGCTGCCATCTTTTGTGGAGATGGCGCGTGTGCTGAAGCCGGGTGGCTGGGGAGTCGTCAGCGATGTGCACCCATTCATCGCGCTCAGCGGCGCGCAGCGCACCTTCCGGGCGCAGGGGGCGACCTTTGCTGTTGAGCATTATCCGCACCTGTACAGCGCTTATGTTGCCGCTGCTTATGGAGCAGGTCTGTTGATCGAAACGGTGCTTGAGCCGGCGCTTCTTCCGGAAGATCAACCTGCCGTCTCAGCAGGTGGCACACCGGTGGTGATCGTTTATCGTTTCAGGAAGCAGGGCGCTAGCGATTTTCGCGTCCGCCGCGGATCAGGATGAACGCGCCGACAGCGATCGCCAGGATGCCGGGCGGCACACACAGCGAAACGAACAGGCGAATCGGGGGCTGCTGGTCACTCAGCGCGAGGTAGATGACTACAAAGAGAATGACTGCTGCCACTGCGAGAACAATGCCGACGATCGCGGCGCGTGGAAGCTGCTGCTGAAATGGATTCGGGTTCTGGCTCATGACGCATCCCTCCAGCGCATACTGTAGCCTAACGCATGCTGAACTGCCAGATGAAAATCCCCCGCGTTCGCGGGGGATTTTACTGAGGTCATGGGCTGCCTGTCGTGGGGATGAGGATGCGCTGTGCCTCGTAGATGAAATTGGGGTTAGCGATATTGTTCAGTTCCACCAGGGCTGAAACCGTAGTGCCGAAGCGCGCCGCAATCCGTGAGAGCGTGTCGCCCGGCGCTGCATAGTATTCGATGTAGGAGACCGGGGGGGGCGCGGCTTCCTCTGGCGCTGCCAGCGCAGAGGCTTCCACGGGCGCTTCGGCAGGAGGTTCTGGTGCTGACTCTGCGGGCTGCTCCGTGTCAACGATCGTTTCAACCGCCGTATCCGGGAAGCCGGCGCGCCCGAACACGGTGACATAGCTGATCCGGTAGCCGTCGCTGGTCATGCCGAGACCCATATCCGTGAATTCCCGGTGCAGCACATTGACTACATGGCTGGGGCTGTAGCGCCAGAAGTCGAAAACCATATCCGGCGTGGCATCGATGCTCATATAGTAGTTTTCGCCACAGCACCAGTAGCCTGTCTGGAAGCCCGCCGCCGCCGCCCGCGTACTTGGACGGCTGCCATCACGCCGGAAGTGAGACCGGCTCCGAGTGCGCACCAGCCACTCCGCCTGATCCTGCGCGGCTCGGTCGAGCGCTTCATTGCGAACATAGGGATGGCGGTTGTAGCGCGCCCGCAGCGCGTTGGTGCGCTCAAAGAGCTGCTGCAAGATCTCCTGATCCGGGGGCATAAGCGGAGCCGGGGTTGGCTCGGCATCATCATCCTGTGCCTGTGCGGGCGCTGTGGCATTGAAACTGAAACCCATAAACAGCGCGATCCAGAGAGACAGGCTGATCACTAGGATCGCTCGGCGCGAGATGCTGTGAAGTCCACACAAATTCCCGATGGAGAGGACGGGCGCGCGCTGCATAATGCCTCCACTATCGTTTGAGGGCTGGGAGACTGCTTCACCAACCACATCAGATGTAACAAAATTCTTATATTTCACGATTATAGAGTAAATTTTTGATTTTGATGCGAGGAAAATACCAAAGTACTGTGATTTAGAATTTGTTACACAAAAACAGAGGCACGCATGAGCAGTGCCTCTGTTGGATGGGGACGAACGCTGTTCAGAGTTAACGGATCGGGCGCAGCCCGGCTTCGATCTGTGCCCGCTGCGGCTCCAGGAACGGCGGCAGGGCAAGGCGCTCGCCCAGCGACTCCAGCGGCTCATCGGCGGTGAAGCCCGGCTCATCAGTGGCGAGTTCGAACAGGATTCCGTTCGAGATGCGGAAGTAGAGCGACTTGAAGTAGAAGCGGTCGATCACGCCTGAGGACGGCACGCCCATCTCTCGCAGACGCCGCAGCCATGCCACATGTTCTTCATCATTCGTCACGCGGAAGGCGACATGATGAACGCCACCACGTCCGAGCATCCCACGCGGATGATTCAGCCATTCCACGACGTGGATTTCCTTTCCCGGACCTCCATCATCCATAGTGAAGATCGAGATGTATTCCTCCGGGTTACTCAGGCTGGGATGCCGCTCACGGAAGGTGAAGCCGAGGACATCTGTCAGAATCGGTTCGATCATCTCCAGGCGTGGAATCGCCAGTGTGACGCCGTTGAAGCCGCGAATGGCATATTCCAGCGGAATGTCGGTGGCATCCCAGGGGACGCCGTGAAAGTCTGCCCCGTAGTCATCAACCAGCGTGAGATGCTGCTGCTCCGGGTCTTCAAAGCGAATACCGTCGCGCCCGCCGAAGGTTTCGATCCCTTTATGGCTGACGCCGAGCTGGTTGAAGCGCTCCACCCAGTATTCCAGCGCCGCCCGCCCGCTGACGCGGAACATGGTATTGACGATGCTGTCTGTGCCGCGGCGGTTCTGGGCAACGTGCGGCCAGTCGAAGAAGGTCATGTCCGTGCCCGGTGAGCCGACCTTGTCAGCGTAGAACAGGTGATAGGCGCTGACATCATCCTGGTTGACTGTTTTCTTGACCAGACGCAGGCCAAGCACCTGTGTGTAGAAATCGAGATTCTGTCTGGGGTGCGATGTCACGGCGGTGACATGATGAATTCCGTGAAGCTGCATGGGAATACTCCTTCTGTCGCTGACTTTAGATCTGCGCCCTGACGCGCAGTGTGTTTTAACATCAAATCATTTGACATCGAATAGATTATCATCTAGAATGAACTTTGTCAACCGGCTCCGCATCAGAAATGTGTCAAAAATCCGTGAGCGCTGACGAGAGGCTGCCAGATGGGGACGAAATATCAGGGAACGGCTGAGGAAATCAGCGCACTCAATACCTATATCGCGCTGACCCGCGCAGCAGAAAGCGTGATCGACCGCACTAATCATCATCTTCACAACTACCATCTTTCCACCAGCCAGTTTGCCGTTCTGGAGGCGCTTTACCATCTGGGGACGCTTTCACAAGTGGAACTGGCGCGCAAACTGCTCAAAAGCACGGGCAATATGACCACTGTGCTGCAAAACCTGGAACGCGCCGGGCTGATCTGCCGTGAACGGGATAGAGACGATCAGCGGTACATCCGCGTCAGCCTGCTTCAGGCGGGCAGGGCGCTGGTCGAGCAGATTCTGCCCGTCCACGTGGCGGGAATCGTGCGCGATCTCAGCGTGCTGACGCCCGATGAGCAGCGGCAGTTGACGGCGCTGTGCCGCAAGCTGGGTTTACAGCAGCGAACCGACATTACAGAGGGAAAATGAGTATGAACACCGATTTCCAGCATATCTACCAGCCCGGTGAAGCAGGGCAGCCGACGCTGCTGCTGCTCCACGGGACTGGCGGGAACGAAGCTTCTCTGATCCAGCTTGCCCGCTCGGTTGCTCCGCGTTTCGGCGTGCTCAGCCCGCGCGGGCGGGTGTTGGAACATGGAGCGCCGCGGTTCTTCCGCCGTTTTGCGGAAGGCGTCTTCGATCTGGAGGATCTGCGATTTCGGGCGGGTGAACTGGCTGCTTTCGTGCAGGATGCCGCCCGGCACTACCAGTTTGACGCCGCCTCTGTGATCGCGCTGGGTTACTCCAACGGAGCCAACATCGCCGCCGCCCTGCTGCTGCTGCACCCTCAAGCGCTTGCGCATGCTGTGCTGCTGCGCGTCATGATGCCGCTTGAGGTTGAGGCGCTGCCCGATCTCGCTGGGAAGCGGGTGCTGATCGCCGCGGGCAGCGAGGACTCGCTGATTCCGCGCGCTTCCGTGGAACGGCTGATCGAGGTACTGCGGCGGGCGCGCGCTGATGTTCAGCCGGTCTGGCAGCAGACTGGCCACAACCTCACTTCAGCCGATCTGATGGCCATGGAGCAGTTTCTGCGTGGGCTTGAACGCGCCTGACAGCAGCATACATACAGATGAAACAGGGATACCCCGTCTGGGTTATCCCTGTTTCATTGGATCTGTGAAGATTGTTCGGCTAGCTGACGATTCTTGTGGGCAGCGGCGTGCCGTTCTGCGGCGGCAGATAGCTCGGCTGCATGGTATCCTTGCGTACCCAGACGAACTGGCAGGCGAGGAAGATCTGATAGTAGGTTTCGCTCTCGTCCTGACCGACGACGATATACGTACCCGGATTGAGGACAATCCCTGGCGACACATTGCCCGGCGACCAGTATACCTGCGCACCCAGCGGGGCTTCACCGACCACTGAGCCAGCAGGGATGTTCAGGCGGCAGCCGGTGGGTACAGTTGCGCCACCCGGAGCCGGCGCGCCCATAAACGAGTAGGGC
Source organism: Anaerolineae bacterium CFX9 (assembly GCA_030263515.1). Classification (GTDB taxonomy): domain Bacteria; phylum Chloroflexota; class Anaerolineae; order Aggregatilineales; family Phototrophicaceae; genus Flexifilum. Next base: position 14,441 of record SZPD01000075.1, read on the forward strand.
GTTCCGCTGACGAATCCCGGAATATCGAAGTAATCCTCATACAGCAGGACGCCGTTGGCGACCACATAGTCGTAATATTCCTGATCGTTATCGCCGAAGCCGACGAGCGCAGCAATATCTGTGGCGTTGATATCGAACAGCGCATAGGTGGCCGGACCAGCAGCCGGCATCGTGCCGTCGAAGCTGCCGTAGTCACCATCACTGCCGCCTGTGCCGGTGAGTATATTGATGCATAGGGTATCGACATCGAGAATGCCGCCGGTCGGATCGACGATGATCATTACCATGACATCACAGCCGCCCGCGTCATCGACGGGACCGACAGCGGTCACGATATAGTCGGGGCCATCAGGGAGATCACCGGGATC
>SZPD01000506.1 GCA_030263515.1 Anaerolineae bacterium CFX9
AAATCTGAGCTGCACACCACCACATCCGCGGCAGCGATTACGCGCTCGGCATCCTCACGAAAGCCCAGATAGATCAGGCGCTCTCTGAGGATTGGGTCGTCGCGGTGCGCCTGAAGGATGCGCGCCTTGTATACATCATCTGCGCCCACCCCGTGAACATTCTCACCCGCCACGAGGAAGCGGGCTTCCGGGAGAACCTCGGCAACGCGGCGTGCCATCGCCTGAAAAACGTGATGCCCTTTGACATCCTGAAAGCGGGCGATCAGCGCGGCGACCGGCGCATCTGGCGCAATGCCAGCCTCAGCGCGAACCGCCGAGCCATCAATGCCGGGACGAAACCGATCAGTATCGACGCCCGGCGGCAGCACGCGCACCTGTTCTCGCGGCATGAACGGCGGATGGCCCAGGAAACCATCACGAATCGCCCAACTGGCAGCGAAGGTGACCCCCGGCGTGCGAAAGAAACGGCGCTGCCATCGCCGGGGATGAAACCACCAGCCCCAGCACGTCCATACCGCCGGGATACCCGCCTGACGCGCCGCCGGAACGGCAAACGGCAGCGTGTGATAATCGCTGTGAACAGCGCGAATGCCTTCGCGGCGGATCAGCGCGGCGATCTTCGCCGTGATGGGAAAGCGCGCCCAGAGCGCCGGGATGAACCAGACGGTCGTCCCGCGATACGGGATGATATGTACCGTCCAGCCGCGCTGACGCCAGCGTTCGGTCAACTGCCCCTCACGCGGGGCGAGCAGATGCAGGCGGTAACGGGCCGCATCAAGATGCTCGGCGAGGGTCAGCAGCGAGGTTTCGCCACCCCCCATGCCCACATATGTGGTAGCAAACAACAGCGGAATGGACTCACTCATAGCTGCGAGTCTATCATGCCTTGAGGCTGATGGGCACACCGGAAGCTGGCTGTGACAGGCAAATTACATAAAATATGTCAAGTGAAATTGATCACCCGCCGGGAATGATGGTCTGCGAATCGGCATCCAAAACGCTTGCCATCTGCACCGATAATCGGTAAAATTAAGGCATCTTTGTGCAAAAATGAACAATTCATCGCAGGTACAAATATTTCGCTGTTTACGGATTCTCCGTAGCTAGTTCCCTGGATTGAATTATGAATCTGAGCAGGCTCTCACAGGGCAACCGTAGCGCTTCCAACCCGACCTCGCTGGTGTGGATCATCGTGGCGGGGCTGGCGATCATCGTCGGCGGCATTCTGATCGCGACGCTGACGCCTATCCTGCTGCCGCCGCAGGCTTCGGCAGAAAGTCAGCAGATCGACAATCTGTTCCGGTTCATGCTGGCGATCGGCGGTTCGGTCTTCCTGCTGGTACAGGGGATGCTGGTCTACTCGATCGTGCGCTTCCGCGCCAGAGAGAATGAACGCGCCGACGGCCCTCCCATCCACGGAAACGCCACGCTGGAACTGGTCTGGACGCTCATCCCGACGATCATCGTGGCGCTGATCGCCATCTACGCCTTCGTCGTCTATACGGACATCACCAGCGTCAAGCCGAACGAACAGCAGGTTGGCGCTGTCGGCGCGCGCTATGCCTGGACGTTTAACTACACCTTCTCCCGTGCAGACCTGCCCGTCGATCTCGATTTCACCACCCTGCCAGAGAACATCCAGGCAGACCTGACGGATGCGGACGGCACGGTGCGCTTCAGCCATCCGCAGCTTCACACGTGGGTCGGACAGCCGGTAGACGTGGCGATGAACGCAACGGATGTCAACCATGCGTTCTGGATCCCGGCGATGCGCGTCAAGCAGGACCTGCTCGTCGGACGCACCACCAACGTGCGCTTCACGCCGATCGAGGCGGGCGTCTATCGCGTGGTGTGCGCTGAGCTGTGCGGCGCAGGCCATGGCAATATGGCGGGCACGATCGCGCCGGATGGCACGCTTCAGGGGGCGTGGCTGGTCGTTCATCCCGATCGTGAGACCTTCCTTTCAGAGTTCTTCAACGAACAGGTCAGCCGCATCATCAACCCGCCGGATGACCCGGTGCTGCTGGGACGGCAAATTCTGGACAGCGGGGCTTATCCCTGC
>SZPD01000076.1 GCA_030263515.1 Anaerolineae bacterium CFX9
CACGCCGACCAACACGCCGACGAACACGCCGACCAATACGCCAACGAACACGCCGACGAACACGCCGACCAATACGCCGACCAATACGCCAACGAACACGCCGACGAACACGCCGACCAATACGCCGACCAATACGCCAACCAACACGCCAACCAACACGCCAACCAATACGCCAACCAACACGCTGACGAACATGCCAACCAATACACCGACGAACACGCCGACGCTGACATCAACGTCAACGCGGACGCCGCGCCCCACCAATACGCGCACACCCCGTCCGACGAATACGCGCACGCCGCGTCCAACGCCGACGCCGGCGAGCTGATCGAAAGTTCAGGGCAGAGACCCCGATCCTGCCCTTGAAACGACTTCTTCGGGGATGATAAAATCCATCTTCAGCCGCGCAATCGCGGCAATTTTCACGCATCGGGACGCGACGCGGAGTGTGAAGCGAGCCTGACAGCCTGCTTTTACGCGGGGCGGACGAACGGTGCGCGAGATTTAACGCTCAATGACAGGAGAATATGCAATGCCCTCGAACGTTTCCATGAAACAACTGCTGGAAACGGGTGTTCACTTCGGTCACCGCACGACCAAGTGGAACCCCAAGATGAAGCCGTACATCTATATGGAGCGTAACGGCATCCACATCATCGATCTTCAGCAGACGCTCGCTAACCTCAATCAGTATTACGACATGGTGCGCGATATCGTCGCCAAAGGCGGCACGATCCTGTTCGTCGGCACGAAGCGGCAGGCGCAGGAAGCCGTCGCCCGTGAGGCGGAAGGCTGTGGCATGCCGTACATCAATACCCGCTGGCTGGGCGGCACGCTGACCAACTGGGTGACCATCAAGAAGCGGATTGAGGCGCTGAAATCGCTGGAACGCCGCCGTGATAACGGCGAGTTCGCCCTGCTGCCGAAGAAGGAAGCGCTGATCCTTTCCCGCAAGATCGAAAAGCTTCAGATGCGTCTGGGCGGTATCCGCAACCTGAAGAAGCTGCCCGATCTGATCGTCGTGATCGACACGGCGCGCGAGACGACGGCGCTCAAGGAAGCCAACACGCTCAAGATCCCGGTGCTGGCGCTGGCGGATACCAACAGCGATCCGGATGTGATCGACTACATCATTCCGGCAAACGATGACGCCGTGCGCGCCATCAAGCTGCTGGTCTCGGCGCTGGCAGAAGCGGTCCGCGAAGGGCAGGCGATGCGCAAGGGCGATGACCAGGCCGAGCAGGAAGTTGAGGACATCTTCATCCCTGATGTCATGGATGACGATGAGGAAAGCGACGAGAAGTATCTGGGCGCATCCGCGCTGGCGAAGGTACGCGACAGCAAACTGTTTGACGAAGCTACGGACGAGGAATAACACAGATGCAGATCACGGCACAGATGGTCAAGGACCTGCGCGAGATGACCGGCGCAGGACCGCTGGATTGCAAGAAAGCGCTTGAGGCCAACGGCGGCGATATCAACAAGGCGGTCGATTACCTGCGCGAGAAGGGGCTGGCAAAAGCTGCCAAGAAGCTGAGCGCAGGCCGCTCGATGAATGAAGGGGTGATCGAGACCTACATGCACTTCAACCGCCGCCTCGGCGTGATGGTTGAGGTCAACTGCGAGACCGACTTCGTGGCGAATACCGACAAGTTCCGCGCGTTCGCCAAGGATCTGGCGCTGCACATCGCCAACCTCAAGCCGGAATATATCCGGCGTGAACAGGTTCCCGATGCGGTAGTTCAGGCAGAGCGTGACCTGCAAACCCGCAAGGCGCGCGAAACCGGCAAGCCGGAGAACATCATCGAGAAGATCGTCGATGGCAACATGAACAAGTTCTTCGCCGAAATTGTGCTGATGGAGCAGCCGTTCCTCAAGGACGACAGCAAGACGATCGCGCAGCTTCTCTCGGAGACAGTCGCTGACGTGGGCGAGAGCATCGAAATTTCGCGTTTTGCCCGCTTCGCGCTTGGCGAGAACAACGCCGCTGACGGCGAGGAATCCGCTGAATAAGGCAGCCTGATGAGATCGAACGGGGATTGGCAGACCGCCAGTTCCCGTTTTTTTACGCCTGTCACAGATAGGCCGGAAATCATCATCATCAACTCAGGCATTCGACTGGTGAAAATCGGGTATAATCGGTGAGATGGTAACGAAACGGCCAGGACTTATGCGACGCCGGCGAGCCTATCTGCACCGAACGCGCAGGAAGACGATCGAATGCCTGAGGGATTAGCCAACGGAAGACGGCTAGTCCCTCTTTTTTTGTCTCACACCTATGCCAGGAGCAGGGAATGACACAGAACGAACTTCAGCCCGCCTACAAGCGCATTCTGCTCAAGCTGAGCGGCGAATCGCTCGCGCCGCCGCAGGGGCTTGGCATCGACCCGAACGCCGCCGAACAGATCGCGCTCAAGGTACGCAAGCTGTACGATCTCGGTGTGCAGATCGGGATCGTGATCGGCGGCGGTAATCTGTGGCGCGGCGCTCAGGGCGTCGGGCGCGGCATGTCGCAGAGTACCGCCGATCATATGGGGATGATCGCGACGGTGATGAACGGGCTGGCGCTTCAGGATGCGCTGGAACGTCTGGGCGTGTCTACCCGTGTGCAGACCGCGGTAGCGATGAACGCCGTCGCCGAACCCTATATCCGGCTGCGCGCCATCCGCCACATGGAGAAGGGGCGCATCGTGATCATCGCGGGCGGCACGGGTAACCCCTATTTCACCACGGATACGGCGGCGGCGCTGCGGGCGATGGAGATCGATGCGGATATTGTGATCAAGGCGACAAAAGTAGACGGTGTTTATGCGGAAGACCCGAAGAAGAATCCGCACGCCGAACGCTTCACCCATCTCTCGTATGATGAGGTCATTCAGCGGCAGCTCGAAGTGATGGACCTGACGGCGTTCACGCTCTGCCGCGAAAACAGAATGCCGATCCTGGTCGTCAATTTCTGGGCGGACGAAGATCTCTTCCGCGCCGTGACAGGCGATAACAGCGTCGGCACGCTGATCAGCAGCGACGGCGAATAGCCCCCGCGCTCAGGGCGTGATGGCGGATGACTCGGCTGCCGTCTGGGGGGTGAACAGCTCCGACCGGCGAACGTTCAGCCGCCACAGCCCGACCCCACCCCAGAACAACACCATCAGGTATGTGACCGCCTGAAAGGCAAGGATGAAGGCGATCGCCTGGCTCTCGGTGAAGCCAAAGGGCGGCAGCACAGTCACAGCGACGAACTGGTAAATGCCCACATATCCCGGCGTGGAGGGCGCAGCGCTGCTCAGGCCGAGCGCGGCGAGCAGCAGCAGCGTCTGCGGGATGGTGAATGTCATGCCGAACGCGCCGGCGACGCACATCGCCACGATCACATCTACCGACCAGATGACGATGGTGAGCGCGGTGAAGAACAGGGCGCGGCGCGGCTGCTGGAAGGCACGCATACCGACGAGAAAACGCGACATCAGATCGAGAAGTTTTTCGCGCAGCCCGTGCGGCAGCGGCAAACGCATCAGGATGCCGCGGAAGAACGGCTCCAGCCGCGGCGTGAGGAAGAGTGCGATGATGCCGACGATGCCGACCACGCCCATCACGAGCGAGGCGTTGGTCAGCCAGTCTGGCACGCTGGGCAGCGCAAAAACCGAGCCGAAGACGAGCAGCACCAGCACGATGGCGTCAAAGATGCGTTCGGTGACGGCGGTCGCCAGGACATAGGCGACGTTGAGGTCGCCGCGGCGGGCGATCAGGAATGAGCGGATCAGCTCGCCGGCACGGGCAGGCAGCACAGCGTTCCCCAGGTAGCCCACCCATGTTCCCCAGAAGACCGTCTCGACGCTCAGCGGTTTTTCTGCCGTGAGCAGCACGCGCCAGCGCAGCGAGCGCAGCAGATAGGCGAAGACGAGCGACGCCGCCCCCGCGGCGAGAAATTCGACGCGCCCGCTGCGCAGGGTGGTCAGCATCTCGTCCCAGTCCACATTGCGCAGCGCCAGGTAGAGCAGCACCACCGCGAGGATCACGGCGATGACGAATGTCCACGGGATTTTGCGGCGCGGCGTGCCGGAAGACAGGGGACTGGTGTTCATGCAGCGGCTTTCGTGTCGATAACGGATCTGCTGTAGTGTACAACGGGGTGGAAGCGGGCACAACGCAAGGCGCGCGCAGACGCTCGCCACGATTTGCTAATACACCAGGCTGACAGTAGACTTGAGCGTGATTGGAGATATCTCGCCGATCGGATCCGAAGTCTTCAGAGCAGCATTGGGGAGCGAAAAACATGATCAAGGAATTTCGTGAGTTTATCGCCCGTGGCAATGTGCTGGATCTCGCCGTTGGTATCATCATCGGCGCTGCGTTCACAGCGATTGTGAATTCGCTTGTCGGCGATGTGATCACCCCGGTGATCGGGCTGATCACCGGGGGCGTTGATTTCTCCAACATTTTCATCGTGCTGAAGGATGGCACGCCCGCCGGCCCCTACCAGACGCTGATGGCGGCACAGGCGGCAGGCGCGGTGACGGTCAATATCGGGCTGTTCCTCAACGCCGTGATCAACTTCCTGATCGTGGCTTTCGTCATCTTCCTGATCATCAAGCAGGCGAACCGTTTCCTGCGCAAGCCGGAGCCGCCTCCTGCCCCCGCAGGCCCTACGACGGAAGAAAAGCTCGTCGAGGCGATCGACAGGCTGAACGGCTATCTGGAGAAAAAGGGCTAGACCCGATCCGATTTTGTGTGTCAAAACCATTACGCCGGCGAGTAACTCTTTCCGGCGTTTTGTGTAGCTGGTGACCGAACTCTTTACGTGCATTCAGACGACTAATCCATTACTCGGAAAGTTCAGCCAGTACGTTCAAGTTGGAGGGCTATGAAAACGCGTTCTGTGCAGTGGCTTCGCATCACCGTTATGTTGTTTGTTCTCATCGTGACCGCGTGCAGCGGATCCCCCCCGCCAGCCGTTCCAAACCTGAGCGGGTCCGCTGTTGAAGGTGAAGGCGGCGGAGTCGCTCAGCCGGCGACGGAGACATCCGTTCCGACGGCTGAACCCACCGCCGAACCGACGGCTGAACCCACCGCCGAACCGACGGCTGAACCCACCACCGAACCGACGGCTGAACCCACCACCGAACCGACGGCTGAACCGACGGCTGAGCCGACAGCCGAACCGACGGCTGAACCGACATTCGTACCGACTACACGTACGCCGACCCGCACACCGACGAACAGCATTACGCCGACGAACACCCTGACGCCGTCACTGACGTCGACCCGCACACCGACGAACAGCATTACGCCGTCACTGACGCCGACCCGCACACCGACGAACACGGTGACGAATACACGAACCCCGTCACCAACCAGCATACCGACGAACACGGCGACGAATACACGAACCCCGTCACCAACCAGCATACCGACGAACACGCTGACAGCATCACCGACTCTGACGCCGACGAACACCCTGACGCCGTCACTGACGCCGACCGGGACGCCAACCATGCAGCCGACGTACGCGGTCTCGATTTCGTGCACGCGCTTCGCGTTCACCAACCAGTGGACGGTACACGTGACTTTCATCAACGTGACGTCATACGCGCTGCCCTCCCATACGTTCCGCCTGACGCGAAACGGTATTTACTATCAGGAGGGGACGATCTCACCGCTGCCTACGGGGGGTGTGTATAGCAGTACATACTATTTTGCACCGGCAGGCGCGTATCAGGTCAGTGTGATTGGGGCCAACGGCGGAGCAGGGGCCGGATGTGGCTCGGCTGCTCCGGTGGCGACGTCCACACCCACGCCGATTATTCCGACTGCGACACCGACGAATACGCCGACCCGCACGCCATCACCAACTCCAGAAATCACCGCGTGGATTCGGCTGACGGCGGAAGTCACCGAGTGCCAGCCGGATGGGTTAACCGTGGTACTCCAATCCATGTTCCTGCGTCAGCGGCAGCAGACCGGCACGATGACCTACACCAACCTCAGCGGCGCGACGACGCAGAGCAACATCACGCTGAACTTCGACGCGAATGGCAGCGCGACGTTCCAGGGGCCGCAGGGGACGTATACATTCGCCTCATATCCGGCGGTTGAACCCGTGACCTTCTCATGCCCGTAACGGGCTGAACCGTCAATTTAGGGTGTGCCCCGCCTCTTATGTGAGAGGCGGGGCTTTTGTTTGCGTCAGCTCGCCAGCAGGTCGAAGTGAAAGCCGATGATCAGCAGCGCCACGCTGATGATGCGGACTTTGCCGCTCAGATCCGGCTGCTCCAGCACCCAGACCATCGGCTTGAGCACCAGCGCGTTGATGGCCAGCGCGCCGAGCGTGAACAGCAGAGACGCGCCTGCATACAGAATGATCACGATCACGATGGAAATGATCCAGAGGACGGCCGCCGTGAGCAGGATCACAAACAGCTTCATGATCCAGAAGCTGTCGTAGAGATAGGCATCGACCAACTGAATGCTCAGCACCACGAAGCCGATCAGCAGAACATGAATGAAAAGCGTGATGATCGGGCTGTCCTCAAAGAGTTCGTCCATCGTCGATGCCAGACGGCGATCATCGCTGCTGGCGAGTAACGCCGCGGCGAAGCTGAACAGTCGGGTGACGGTTCGTGAGAGGCGGATCACCTTGCGGGCAGCCCAGCGAAAGTTAATGTTGGTGCGCAGACGGCTGCCGAACCGGCGCAGTCGTTCCGGCCCGATGATCTCAAGCACAATCGTCAGCGCAGAAACAGCGCTTATGATCCTGCCGATGCGCGCCCACCAGAAGATGGCCACCCCCCACAGCAGATAATCCGAGCCGAGCAGACCCTGTGACCACAGGCTCCATGCCGCGATGTATTCCTCAATGGCGTTCATCACATTTTCATCCGGTGCGAAGGCAGCCGAGTTCGTCACCAGTTGATTGTATGACAGACGGATAAACTGTGCCCGTTTTGCCCGCACATGAAGGGCTGATTTACGTGAAATCGAGCGGCCGCGTCGGCGTGGGCGGGAAGTCTGAAGGCGGGATCAGCAGGCCGCTGAAGCTGTAGAGCAGGAATGCCAGCAGCGCGAACAGTACGATGACGATAAACAGGACACGCTGCCACGTCCAGCGCGGCAGGCGCTCGTAAGGTTCCTCATCAGCTTCATCTTCGTAATCCACGGGCGAGGGTTCCGGCGGCGGCTCGTTCAGCGTGCGCCAGGGACGAAGCATCTGATCGGGCGGCAGGCGGCTGAGCGTCGGGATAGGCGGGGTGCGCTGTTCATTAGCCTCCGCCATCGTTTCTTTGGGGGACATCGGATCGTCGTTCATGGAAATACAGACGCGCTCACAACCGGAAAACACACGCGGCGGGAAGCTGCATCTGCCTCCCCGCCGCGCACAAAAGCATGGTGGACGCCTGATCTAGCCGCTGCTCTCGGCGATCGGTGCGGGCGGCTCCTTGATGATGCCCTCGCGAGAGTTGCGCTGGATGGCCAGCTTGACCTCGCCGATGGCACGGGTCACGCTGATGTCGCGCGGGCAAGCCGGCGTGCAGTTAAAGATCGTGCGGCAGCGCCAGACGCCGTTAGGTTCCGCCAGGATATTGAGACGTTCCTGGAAGGCGGTATCCCGGCTGTCGAAGATGAAGCGGTGCGCCTGAACGATGGCCGCCGGGCCAACGTACTTGCCGTTCGCCCAGAAGCTGGGGCAGCTTGTGGTGCAGCAGGCGCAGAGGATGCACTTGGTCGAGTCGTCGAAGATCTCGCGATCCTTCTGCGTCTGGCGGCGCTCACGGCCGTCTTCCGGCAGCGGCAGATCGGTGATGAAGAACGGCAGCACGCTCTTGTAGTGATCGAAGAACGGCTCCATATCGACGACCAGATCCTTCAGCACGGGCAGCCCCAGGATCGGCTCGACCTGGATCTTCTCGCCGACATCGCGCACCAGCACCTTGCAGGCGAGACGATTCACGCCGTTGATGCGCATCGCGTCTGAGCCGCATACGCCGTGCGCACAGGCGCGGCGCAGGGTCAGCGTGCCGTCCTGTTCCCACTTGATGCGGTGCAGCAGTTCCAGCACGCGGTCAGTCTCGTCAACACCGTCGAGCGTGAATTCTTCCCAGTATGGCTTGCGTTTCTTTTCGTCGGCGGACTCCGAATTGAAACGACGAATTCTGAACGTGACTTTCATGGGCTACTCTCGCTTTGGGATAAGGCACGGGGCACAGCGCGAATATGCCGCGCCCCGGCGTAACCGATTTTAGTAGGCGCGCACCTTGGGCGCAAAGCGTTCATCTTCTTCCTGCAGCGACGTATCGACCTTCTTGTTGAAGTTGATCACCGGTTCGACATCGCCGAGGGTGAAATCGCCCATCTCGCCGCCGTTGTAAATCAGCGAGTGAACCATGTATTCCGCGTCGTTGCGTTCCTTGTAATCCTCGCGGCTGTGCGCTCCGCGGCTTTCCTTGCGTTCCAGCGCGGCGATGGCGGTCGTCTCGGCCATGTCAAGCAGGCAGCCCAGCTCCCAGGCTTCGAGCAGGTCGGTATTGAATTTCTGTCCCTTGTCGTCGATCGTGATATCCGTCATGAAGCGGTGACGAAGCTCGCGCACCGTTTCGAGCGCGCCCCTGATGCCTTTTTCCTCGCGGAAGACGCCAACCGATTCCATCATGACCTTCTGCATGGTGGAGCGCAGTTCGTGCGGGCGGGTTTTGCCCTTGCTCTCGCGGATGCGCGTCATTTCGGCAGCAATAGCCCCGGTCGGATCGCCGGGCAGCGGGACGAAATCGGCGTGCTTGACATACTCGGCAATGCTCATGCCGCCGCGGCGACCGAACACCACCAGGTCAACCAGCGAATTCGTGCCGAGACGGTTGGCTCCGTGGCAGCTCACGCAGGCGACTTCACCCGCCGCATACAAGCCAGGAAGCACCGTCCAATGTTCATCGATCACAGCCTCTGCATTGACGTTGGTCGGGATGCCGCCCATCGCGTAGTGCGCCGTGGGCTGGATCGGCATCGGTTCGTGAACGGGATCCACGCCGAGATAGGTGCGGCAGAAATCGAGGATATCAGGCAGCTTCTTCTCAACGTCTTCGCCGGTGATGCGGCGCGTTTCGCCGGCTTCTGCCAGATACCGGTTGACAGTATTCGGCGTGACATCGAGATAGACGTAATCCTTGCCCTTGATGCCGTTGCCTTCCCGCAGTTCGAGATAGATGGCGCGGCTGACGACATCGCGGCTGGCGAGGTCTTTGATGCGCGGGGCGTACTTCTCCATGAAGCGCTCGCCCTTGCCATTGATCAGCACGCCGCCTTCACCGCGCACGCCTTCGGTGATCAGGATACCCATCTTGTAAATACCGGTCGGGTGGAACTGGTAGAATTCCATGTCCTGAAGCGGAATGCCGCGACGATAGACGACCGCCGCGCCGTCGCCAGTCAGGCTGTGTGCGTTGCTGGTGACCGACCAGACGCGCCCCCAGCCGCCGGTTGCGAACAGGGTCGCCTTGGAGTGGAAAACGTGCAGCTCCCCCGTGCCGAGTTCGAGCGCAACCGTGCCCACCACCGCACCGTTGTTCATCAGCAGATCGACGACGTGATACTCGTCGAAGAACGTGACATTGTGCTTGATGCACTGCTGATAGAGCGTCTGAAGGATCATGTGACCTGTGCGGTCGGCGGCGTGGCAGGCGCGCCGAACCGGCTTCTCGCCAAAGTTGCTGGTGTGGCCACCAAAGCGGCGCTGGCTGATGCGCCCGTCCTCGGTGCGGTCGAACGGCAGTCCCATGTGTTCCAATTCGATGACCGCATCAATGGCTTCTTCCGCCAGCACTTTGGCGGCGTTCTGATCAGCCAGCCAGTCGCCCCCCTTGACGGTATCGTAGGCGTGCCAGAGCGGGCTGTCCTCTTCCAGATTGCCGAGCGCCGCGCCGATGCCACCCTGCGCTGTGCCGGTGTGGCTGCGCGTCGGATAGAGCTTGCTGACGACGGCGACCTTTGCGCCGCCTTTGGTCGCATAGAGTGCCGCCATCAAGCCTGCGCCGCCCGCGCCGACGATGACCGCATCATACTGATGAGTCTTCATAAGGATCCTCTATTCCCTGATAACGTGCATGACAGCGCCGGCCATTATTCGCCGTAGAGATGCGCGGCTGCTTCCTGCGCGATCTCGATCGATGACTGCGGGATGGTGCTGACGAGCGCCAGCCCGCCCAGCACCAGCAGGACGGCTCCGCCGATCACGCACAGGTAGACCGCGGCGCGGCGCAGCAGCGGATAGTCCATGGTGTAGTCGGTCAGGACATAGCGCAGCCCGTTGAAGCCGTGCACGACGACCAGCGCCAGCAGCGCGAAATCGTACAGACGCCAGATGGCGACGCCGGCGAACAGGAAGTTCCAGCGGTTGGCGACGAATTCGACAGCGGTCCCGGTCGTATTGGTCAGCGTCGTGCCGACGACGGCGTGGTGCGGCGCGGTGATCTCGAAGACGCCCTGGATCAGATGCATCATGGCGAGATGACCGAAGACCAGCGGCAGAATGATCACGCCGCTGACGCGCATATACGCCCACCAGAAGCGCTCCAGACGGCTGCCGCGCCCACCCGTCGCAGTTTCCTTGCCGGTGAACTGTCCGACAATGCCTGACAGCAGGATCGCGCCGATGGCAGCCGCGCCGATGCCGGCGGCGAAGGGAAGCTGGGAGCGGATGACTTCGGCGAGGCCGAGCACCTGCGGATCCGTGTTGTAGTAGGCGAGGACGTGACCGAACATGATGATGAACGCGGGGATCAGGATCAGCACGGTTCCGACGAGGACGAGCTGCGCCGCCTTCGCCTGGTGTTTCCACAGGGCGGGGCGATAGTCGAAGATGGAAATGCGAATGCCGTTCAGCGCATGATACACCACACACGCGACCAGCCCGAACTCACCGATGGTGAAGAGCGGAGTCTGGTAGATGGCGATGGCTTCGACATAGAGCGCAGGATAAAAAACAGCCCATGAAGTATCAATCACGTGGAGCGTAAGAAAGAGTACCACGCCGAGACCAGTCACACGGTGCAGCACCCAGCTCCACTGTCCAATAGCGCCGCGGTAGCGCAGCGTTTCAGTGAGGGTGGTGACTAACGATGTCAATTTCTACTCCTGCTCTCTAAACACGCGGGCGGAGACGCCGCGCGGTACACACCCATGAAGGAAATCTACGCTCAATTATAGCATTTTCGAGGCGGTCTTCAACGAGACTGTGTTTAGAAAATTTAGAATTTTCTGAACAACCTGCCCATCTGTTCAGGTTGCGCGCCGTGAACGAAGTCCATAAAATCCGTGGCATGAGTCAGGCGCATCTCCAATACCGCCGCTGATGCAGCGCCGCAGACTCTATTCATTCCACTCAGCAGACGATATATCCAGGGGATCCCAGCCTCATGCGAATCAGCCTTCAGATTCCAAGTTTTACCTGGGGCAGTGCCGAGACGATCGCGCCGACCCTCAGGGCGATCGCCCAGACTGCCGAAGCGAACGGCTTCTACAGCCTGTGGGTGATGGATCACTTCTTCCAGATTTCGATGATCGGCCCCGCAGAAGAACCGATGCTGGAAGCCTACAGCGCCCTCAGCTATCTGGCGGCGGTGACCGAGCGCGTCCGGCTTGGCGCGCTGGTGACGGGGGTGATCTACCGGCATCCGGGGGTGCTTGCGAAAACGGTCACGACGCTGGATGTGCTTTCTGGCGGGCGCGCGTATCTGGGCATCGGCGCGGCATGGTTTGAGCGCGAGGCGCTGGCACTCGGTATTCCGTATCCGCCGGTGGCGGAACGCTTTGAGCGGCTGGAAGAAGCGCTGCAAATCATCCATCAGATGTGGTCGGCAAACAACGGGTCGTATACCGGGCGGCATTACCAGCTTGCCGAAACGCTTAACTCGCCGCAGCCGATCAGCCGTCCACATCCCCCTGTTCTGATCGGGGGGAGCGGGGAAAAGAAGACACTGCGGCTGGTGGCGCAGTATGCCGACGCCTGCAACCTGTTTGTGGGTAACGGACTCGAAGACGCCCGGCGTAAACTGGCGGTGCTGCGCGCCCACTGTGACGCGCTGGGGCGCGACTATGCCAGCATCGAGAAGACTGCGCTGGCGACATTTGATCTGCGCAAGACGCCGCCCGCCGAGCTGATCGCGACACTCAAGGCATGGCATGACGCCGGGTTCGAGCACATCATTTTCAACACACCGAATGTTCAGGACCTCTCGCCGCTGGAGACATTCGGGCGGGAAATCATCCCGGCAGCGGCTGATCTACAGGCTTGACATGGCTTGCGTGCGGGAATTAGAATTTCGGTTATTCGCGCACGCGAGGGCCTGTAGCTCAGCTGGGAGAGCGCTACAATCGCACTGTAGAGGTCAGGGGTTCGAATCCCCTCAGGTCCACTTGCACACCATGCTGTCATATCATAAAGACGCCGTGTCTCTGGCTGAACACGGCGTCTTTTCTTGCCTGGCGGTGCTGCGGCGTGTGCGCGTACCCGGCGCTGTGCTAGAACGGCTTGAACATCATCAGGTACAGGATGACCACCATACCAGAAATGCCAAACACTGCCACTACCCGCATCTGGCGAGCCGATTCCAGAAGCGTTTGAATTTCAGCAGCGCTGGCGGGGGCCTGTGCCGGGTAGTTTTTGCCTGCTTCCCTGTAGGGACTGCCCACCGCTTTTCGTAAGCTATTGAAGTACGGCGTCATCCCGCGCACCATCCCCACTGTCAGCACAACCAACAGCGCAAGGGAAACCCATATCCAGCCCATACGCCACCAGTTCAGCATGAATCCGCCGATAATGCCTGACAGCAGCAGGACCACAAGCGATCCATTGACCGCCGTCCGGGCTGCGTGAGACAGTTCCAGCAGCGGGCGCAGTCTTTCCGGCTGTTGTTCTCGGTGCAGCCAGAGGGCGACCCCAATCGAGACGCCATGCGCCATGAAAAAGATGAACCCGCTGACCACATGCAGAAAAATGAGCCATTGATACATCGTGCCTACCCTTTCGGTATAGTCCAATCACATATGCCAGATCTGCTGCTGCCTGAAGCGCAGCAGCATCCACGTGTTCACCCGTCGTGCAGCTCTCCAGCTTGCCCATGCTGCGGCAGTGATCAACTGGGCATCGTCTGGATAGTACGCGCGGAAATCTGCAATGACCTGCTCATCAACCTGATACGATGCCAGCGCAGCGAGCAGCGCCAGGCGTGCAGCAGCACGGTCTTCCCGTCCGAGCGGCATAACGGCATCCTCTACCCAGCGACGGCTCAGACCCACGGCTTCGCCGTTCCATACCTGGATTCGGTCATTGACCAGATCGCGCACGGTTTTAGGGAGCGCCGCTTCCCCGGCTGCTTCAACAGTATGAGCAAACCCCGCAAAAGCCCCGGCAACTGCTGGATTACGGGCTGCCCAGGAAAGGTCTTCCGGCAGCTCCGCCACCGGGACAAATTTCAGTGAATGCCCCTGTTCCAGTTCGCGGATCACCCGCTTGCCAGCCGTTGCAGCATACAAGCGCCGCGTAATCCCTTTCAGCAGTGTTGGCACGGGGAGCGGCGTATCCCCCAGGAAGATATTTGCCATGCGGTTGATATACTGGAATGTGATGGCTGTGCCGATCAATTCCGGTGTATCCCGCGCAGGAATTGAGGGCGGAAGTAACGTACTGGTGCTGGCTGTCCGGTTTCCCAGCACCCACTGCGCTGCTGCCTGATGCAGCGGGTCTGCGATGCTCTCATAATCCCCGCGTAAAATCGCTGAGGAGACATCATGTTCATCAGCCGCGTGGAGCATGGTGGTATGCGCCTCAACGCAGAAAGGGCATTCATTCGTTTTGGAAACCACAGCCGCCACAACCTCTTTGAGCACCCGATCGGCGTGACCAGCCAGCAGTGATTCTCGCAGAATGCTCCATACACCCGCCATAACCGAGGGTACAGGGGAATGCAGAATCACCAATGGTGCGGGCATGAAATCCGCTTCCAACTGCTTATAGACTTCTGCTGTGAAAGCGTCCGCTTTCGCAGGTTCTGTGGGCATAACGTGCTGAATAGACTTCGCCATTTGCTGGCGAACGGTTTCTGAAATCATTCTGTTCTCCTTGAAGCAGAAGTCAGGTCAGGGAAACCGGCTCGACCGGATACTGAATTTCGATGAGATTGTCTTCGCCCTCATCAGTCAGGGACCTTTGGAGAAAAACCTCACGCGGGGGACCTGCAAAACGATAGTTGTTGATCTCCGCCCAGGTGCCGATTGCGCCGTATCCGGTGTGCATATTCTCGATAGAGCCTTTGACGACAAAAGTTGCCATTGTCGAGACAGCGGGCAGTTCTGAAAACTCAAGCATCAGACCGTCCTGCACCTGCACCGGAGCCAGCGATTTTGGCTTTGACTCGATCATGCATCCCATCTCAACATCGCTGTCGCGTTCATAGGGATCGCCGCTGTGCCAGATAGCGAAAAATAACCCTCCTGCTCCTGCATGTGTGAGCGCGGTGATGACCTGCCCGCAGAGAGCGGCCCCGGCTTCAAAAGTCTCAATCGTCACGCGCAAACTGAGTACCGCTTGGGTGGGGATCGCCTTGATGACGACATCCAGCGGTTTATTGGCTTCTGTGCTGCGGATGGATTGCAGGCGAGATTCGATGTTACGGATGCGCTGAAGCTCACCCTGTAACTGCTGCTCGATCTCCGCTTTCTTCAGCAGCAGCATCCCTTCCATCTCATCCACTGATACCCTG
>SZPD01000077.1 GCA_030263515.1 Anaerolineae bacterium CFX9
CGGCTGCTCAGCTTTGGGCGAGCGATCGATCAGCGCGATGACATGCGAAGCCGCGGGCGCGCTCAGAATGAAGAACAGACCGAGCAGCAGCAGCCGCGGAAAGAACTCTGGCATCAGGACGCCGCCCCCCAGCAGCACGCCGAACAAGCCGAGCGTCGCCACCTTGCCGGACGCATGAAGCCGGCTGTGCACATCGGGCAGACGAAAAATGCCCAGGACACCCACACAGAAGAAGAACAATCCCAGCAGGATGACGAGGCCGCCCAGAATTTCGGTGATCATCTAGAACACGCTCCCTTCCGCCACGAAACGCGAGATCGCGATCGTGCCGATAAAGCTGAGCGCGCCGAGCGCCAGCGCGACATCAAGGAACATTTCCTGCTCATACAGCAGCGCCAGAATGACCATCACTCCCGCCAGCAGAGTTGCGATCAGATCGATGGCGATCAGCCGGTCGGCAGTGCGAGGTCCCCGGCGGGCGCGCCAACTGCACGCCAGCATCAGGATCACCAGCAGCACGATGGCAAAATGCATCAGGGTCGTCATCATCAGACCTCCTCCCCAACGATACGCCGCAGCAGCTCAAGGCGCTTCGCCTGCTTTTCTGCCGCGCTGCGCTGAGTCTCGTCAATATCCAGCGTATGAATGATCATGCGCGTCTCGCCATCGCCTTCGATGAACCCTTCCACCATTTCGCCGGGGGTGACGGTGATGGCGTGCGCGCTCAGGGCGGCGATCATGGCGCTGTCTTTGGGATCCTGCGTCGGGACGACCACGGTTCCCGGATTGATCGGCAGGCGGGGATCGAGAACCTTGCGCGCCACGTCCACGCTCGAAATCAGGATGTCCACGAACAACTGGACGATGTAGACCACCAGCCAGAAGAGTTGTGACGGCAGGCGCTGCCAGCGGATCCGGCTGGCGCGAGCGCCGACCAGCAGCGAGACCATCAGCCCGACCACATAACCCACGATAAAGCCGCCGGGCGACCACTGATCGCTGAGGACGACGAACAGCATCATCTGCGGAAGTGCATACAGGAAGATCATATCGCGATCACCTCCCCACCACGGCGATCGGGCTGCCGCCCAGCACCGCCTCGATGTAGATCGGCGCGTTCAGAATCTGGTTGGCGGCGCCCGCGGCGAGATCGGCGAGAGGCCCGGCGTACAGCCCCAGCACCACACAAGCCGTGATCAGCAGCGCCGGAGCCAGCGGACTGTCGTTATAGGATTTGAGCGCGGCCGTCTGCGCATTGGGTTTCTGCTGAAAGACCAACTGCCACGTGCGCATCATATACATGATCGTCAGGATACCTGCGCCGATCGCCAGCCCCAGCGTGACCCACTGCTGCGCATCGATGCCGCTCTGCGCCAGCGCCAGCTTGCTGATGAACCCGTTCAGCGGCGGAATGCCCGCCAGCGCCATTCCGCCCAGCAGATAGAGCAGCCCGACGAAACCGGGCAGGCTCTTGCCGACGCCGACGACTTCCGTCAGGCGGGCGGTCTTTTCCTGTGTGCGGCTGGAAACCACACCGAACAGCATCAGCAGGGCCGACTTGATGAACGAGTGATTGAAGGCATAGACGATCGACGCGGCGATAGAGAGCGGCGTACCCCAGCCAATGCCGAGCAGGATGAAGCCGATCTGACCAAACGTCGAGTATGCCAGCAGACGCTTGCCGTCATAGGTGCGGAACGCGCCCAGGCTGCCGAAGAAGATGCTGATCGTCCCCAGCACCAGCAGCACATTGCGGATCGCCGCCAGTTCGCCTTCCGACGTAAACAACAGCGTCGTCATGCGGATCAGCCCGTAAATACCGATTTTGACCACCACCGACGAAAGCACGGCATGAACCGGCGTCGGCGCGGTGGTGTGGAAATCCGGCTGCCAGAAATGGAACGGGAAAACAGCGCTTTTGAGCAGGAAAGCCGCCGTGAGCATGATCGCCGCCTCACGCGCCAGGATCGAGCGATCGCCGCTGGCGAGCTGGTAGCCGATATCGGCAAAGTTCAGCGTCCCGAAAGTGGCATAAACCGCAGCCGTACCGAGCAGGAGAAACAGCGTTCCCATGCTGCTGATGAACAGGTACTTGATGGCGGCTTCCAGCCCCAGCTTGTTATCCGAGATCGCCACCAGCGCCACCGAGCTGAGCACCATCAGTTCCATGAAAACGAACATCGTGAACAGGTCGCCGGTGAACAGCGCGCCGAGCAGACCTGTCTCCATGCCGAGAAAGAGCGTGATGAACGCAGGATGCTTGACTACCTTGTCGTGGCAGCCGACGGCATACAGCAAACCCATCATCAGGACCGTGCTGGACATCACGACCATGATCGTCGATAAGGCATCGCCCACCAGGACGATGCCGAACGGCGGCTGCCAGCCCCCCAGACGGTAGACCTGCGGCCCGTCCTGGAGGGCGCTGAACATCACGCCCAGGCTCGCCAGCCATGCCAGCACGCCGATCCCGAAGCCGAGATAGCGCTGAAGACGATCCCGCCCCCACAGAAACAGGCTGAGTACGCCGCCCATCAGCGGCAGGAAGACGGTGACGACGATCAGGATGTTGTTGGCTTCCATAGGCACTTTCCCTACTTCTGAAGCTGGCTGACGTCATCCGTCTTGAGCGTCGAGAAGCGCGTCGAGACGACATTGACCAACCCCAGCAGCAGCGCATATGAGCCAAAACTGACGACGATAGCGGTCAGGATCAGCGCCTGCACCAGGGGATCGCTGGGGCGTTCACCCTGATCTGTATATGCCGGATTCAACCCGTCGAACGCGCCGACAGCCAGCAGCAGCAGGTTGACCGCGGTGAAGAGCAGCGCAAAACCCATCGCGGCTTTGATCAGGTCACGCCGAAGCAGTTGATAGACGCCCAGCCCGAACAGCGTTCCAATCGTGATTGCGATAACCAGGTTCATCGGATGACCTTTCGTTCTATGACTTGTTGGTAACGGCGAGCGAAGGCTCGGAACGGGATTCTTCGCCGGGGGCAGCGTCCGCATCGGTCTCATCCGGCGCTTCGACAGGGACTTCCACATAGGTCGGATGGGCGATCGTCTCCATGATCAGGCTGACGCCGCCAAAAACCGTGATCGCAATGGCGATCTCGAAGAAAAGGGTTGTCGTCACCTTGAGATTGGCAAAATCGAACCCCGGCACAAAGTCAAACAGCCCCATGAAAGCGCCGTTATCGATCAGGATCGGGATGATGCCATTGACCAGCGCCAGCCCCAGCCCGGCCATGATCATGCGCAGCGGGCGCAGCCATCTGAAGCGCTGATGGCTGTGATCGTAGCCGAACACCACGTAGTACAGCGCAATCCCCAGGCCGGCAACCACACCGGCGGTGAAGCCGTCGCCCGGCGCGCTGGCTCCATACAGAATATGTACAGCCGCGATCACCAGCGTGATCGGCAGGAGCAGAGACGCCACCATGCGCATGAACGGCGTGGCGATCTGAGGGGTGCGATCCATCGCTTCAGCCAGGGCGGCAGGTTCACCCCCCTGCTGGCGATTGATGGTCAGCAGCGCGAGCAGTCCCAGCGCCGCTGTCGAAAAGACGGCGATCTCGATGAGCGTGTCTGTGCCGCGGAAATCCGTCAGGATGGCGGAAACGACATCGGTGACGCCGACTTCAGTGTAGGCATTTTCAAGATGCCAGGTGGCGATCGTCTCGCGGTTATCGCGGTTGACCAGCGCCACCAACGCAAAGACACCCATCACCACACCGGTGATCGTCGCCAGCAGCAGATCGCGCGAACGCGCCAGCGCATCCACACGGTTATCCATCCGCCGCTTGAGCGCCTGAATGGCCGCCAGCCGCTGACGCACGCTCACCCGGCTGATCATTATGACCAGCACCACCGTTGCCAGCGTCTCGACCAGAACCTGTACCAGCGCCACATCAGGCGCAGGCTCGACCAGGAAAACCCCGCCGATCGAATAACCGAAGATCGCCAGCGCCAGCGCTGCGTGCAGGTGACGGCGAACGCGGATCGACATCCACGCAGCGACCATCGCCAGCACCAGCAGCATGACATCGAGAATATCCGGAATCTCAAAGCTGCCGAGTACGAGTTCGTCGATGGCGAACAGACCATGCACCAGCCCGCCGTAGAGCAGAATGCCGACGACCACACTGATGACGACGATCAGATAGTGGCGCAGCTTGCCGTTCTGGGTGCGCAGCAGTTGATCGCCCACCCATTCCACGGAACGGACAACGCCGTTATAGATGCGCGTGGCGTCCAGCGGCAGTTCGCGGATGCGCCGCCACGGTTCCCGCAGGAAGAACAGGCCGACGCCCGCGCCGAGCGCCGCCATACTCAGCCAGAACACTTCATTAAAGCCGGGGAAAAGTACCAGCTTGAATTCCACCGGAACCAACGGCTTGAGCAGCGGCTCAAGCAGCGGCGTGACCAGCAGACCAACGACGACCGTGCCCGCCGCCAGCAGCAGCGGTCCGTATTCAAGCGGTTTTGCCAGCGCGTGAGGATGGATCGATTCGTCCCTGGGTCTGCCGAAGAAAACATCCATGATCAGCACATAGCCGACGGCGGCGGTCAGCGCGGCGCTGACGAACACCACCACCAGCACAAAGGCATTGAAGAAGAAGGCTTCGAGCATCGTCTCTTTGGCGACGAAGCCGAGCAGCGGGATCATGCCCGCCATCGAAAGGGACGACACGATCACGACCACGCCGGTGACAGGCAGCGATTTCCACAGCCCGCCCAGCCGGCTGACCTGTCGTGTGCCGGTGGCATGATCGATACTGCCAACTGCCAGAAAGAGCGCCGACTTGTACAGCGCATGCGCCAGAATGCCGATCAACGCCGCCTTGATACCGTATCCGCCGGGCACGCCGATCAGCGCGACCAGCGCCCCCAGCTTGGCGGTGGTTGTGTAGGCAAGCACGCCCTTGAGATCGGGCTGGCGAGCCGCCAGCAGCGAGCTGATGAAAAGCGTCGTCAGCCCGACAGCCAGCAGGGCGTTCGACCAGAAGGCATCACCGCCGAGCGTCGGGTACAGGCGCAGCAGCAGATAGACACCTGCCTTGACCATGGTCGCCGAGTGAAGAAATGAACTGGCGGGCGTTGGGGCGTCCATCGCGCCGGGAAGCCAGAAGTGGAACGGAAACTGCGCGCTCTTGGTGAAAGCGCCAAGCATCACCAGAATGGCGATGGCCGTGTAGTACGGATGATCGGACAGATCCTGCGCCAGCAGTTCCGGCAGGTTGTACGTTCCGCCCGCCGCGCCGAGCAGCAGCAGTCCGCCCAGCAGCGCCAGACCGCCCGCGCCGGTGACGATCAGCGCACGCAGCGCCCCTTCACGCGCAGAGGCGTATTTGTCCCCCTTGAAGCCGATCAGCGCAAATGAGGTCACGCTGGTCAGCTCCCAGGCGATAAAAAGCGTGATCACGTTGCCAGACAGCACTACGCCCAGCATCGCCCCCGTAAAGATCAGCAGCAGGCGCGCAAAGCGCAGGCGCTCGTCCGGGTCATCAAAGTAGTACCCGGCATACAGAAAGATGATCGCGCCGATACCTGTGATGATCAGCCCGAACATCAGCGACAGGCTGTCCAGATAAAAGGTCAGGCTGAGGCTGTACTGGGGGACCCATTCCCACGTATACGTGGCAGATGCCTGATCGATGATCACCGGCTGCCATGCCAGCCCAAGCAGCAGCACGAAAGACAGGATCATCACGCTGCTGATGATCCACGTCATGATGATCGATTTTGTCAGGCGGGCTGTTACAGACTGCGTGGTTGCCAGCGCCAGAAGAAACGGCAAACCCACAATCAACAGGATTGTTTCCACCGCAACAGGCTCCTCGATAAATTCAACAATGCCGTACGCCAACAAGAACGCTGTCGTGGCTGTTTACCGGTCACGGAATGAAATTGTATCTAAACGTGTTCGGGATAAACCGTTTACCGAGTGTGGCTCCCGAATCAGGGATCTTTTGGTGCTGTCGAACACGGAAACGGTTAAGGCTCTCGACAGACTGACACTCAGACGCCCTAAACCTACCGAAATTTCGGCGGCAGGCTGACCCCCAATTATTAGGGGGTAGACGCATGTCTTACCGGGACGCCCATATGAGAAAGCAGTGAGTTTGCCCGGTGGCTCAGCCTCAGGACCGGATTTACAGCCGGGCGAGATTTCGGTAAGATCGTGAAATCCGTAACAAAGCGACAAGGGATGTATGCTATGGAACGCCTGAATGACCTGTTTCGACGCATTGACGTTCCGCTGACGAACTGGATGGCGAAACACGGTGTCACGCTGCTGCGCATCAGCCTCGGCGTCGTTTTCTTCTGGTTCGGCTTTCTGAAATTCTTCCCCGACCTCAGCCCGGCGCAGGATCTTGCTGCGCGCACGATCGAAACCCTGACGTTTGGGCTGATTCGCGAGAATGTGTCTCTGCCCGTGCTGGCAGCATGGGAATGCCTGATCGGGCTGGGGCTGATCACCGGGCGCTTCATGCGCGCCACGCTCTTTCTGCTGCTGGCGCAGATGGTCGGCACGGTGACGCCGCTGTTCCTGTTCCCACAGGAAACCTTTACCCGCTTCCCCTATGCGCCGACGCTCGAAGGTCAGTACATCATCAAGAATATCGTGCTGGTGAGCGCGGGGTTGGTGATCGGGGCGACGGTGCGCGGCGGCGCGGTGATCGCCGATCCAAAAGCGGCACGCAAGGCAATCCGCGAACAGGAAAGCAACCCGGCAGCCTGAAACTGATGACACATCAGAAAAAAAGCGGCATCCGGGATTATCAGGGATGCCGCTTTTTCGATCCTGCTGTTCTCTGGCTATTTGACGTGCAGCGTACCGATTCCACCCTGATAGTGGATCGTGATCCGGCGCTCAGCCGTCTCATAATTGACGGACTGCCAGACATCGCCCGCGCCGACGCGCGCCATCGTATCCGGCACACGGATCGAGCCGATGCCGCGCTTGCCCGCCAGCCTGACCGCAGCCCCCTGCGGCAGACGGATGTTGACCGCGCCGACTCCAGCGCTCACATTCAGGTTGAGATCGACGTTCTCGCCAATTTCCAGGTTGAATTCGCCCGTTCCACCGTTGACATCCAGGCGCAGATCCGCGCTGTGTGGGACGACGATATCCACCTTGCCGACACCGCAATCGATGCGAGCTTCGTAATTGCGATCCGGCGCAGGCAGAATGGCGCTGACTTCGCCCGTGCCGGAGCTGAAGCGCAGCGCAGTCACATCAAGTTCCTGAAGGTTCATGTCTGTTTTGCCAACGCCGCCACGAATGCGCAGATCCATCGGCACGTGCCGGCTCAGCCCGATATCCCAGTTCAGCTTCTGGCCGCTGCCCACCCAGCCGAAGACGTTGCGGAAAAATCCTGCGCCGCCCGCCTCCTGGCTGAGATGTACGGTTTTCTCGGCATCGCCGGCGACTTCAAAGCGAATATCGCCGACGTAGGTCAGATCGGCTTCGATCAGGTTCTCGCCGCTGATCGCATGGATCACCGTCTTGCCCACCGAGAGATGCAGATCGGCGGTTGCGCTCTGCGCGCCGTTCAACGCCGCCACGAAACGCTCATGACGAACTTCTTCCTCTGCGCGAGTGCCGACGCTTTTGGCAAAATCAGTCACGCGGTCGGCGAGCTTGCTCATATCGAACGACCACTCAGTCTGATAATTCTTTTGCTTCTGTTCACTCATGATAGTCTGATCCCCTTGTAAAGCTGGACGAATGGCGCACTGATCTGCGCCGTTATCCATTACTACGGTGTTGGGGACGGAAAGGTTGCAAATCGGCCGCGCGCCTTACAGACCGGTGCAGCCGGGTGGGCCTTCTGGCGGATAGACCCACGTCTGCTGAACACGTTCGTCAAGCGCCATCGCGCGGAACTCATTATAGGTGGCGATCAGCGCCGGGCAGTCGCCGTTGATCTGCGCCGCCTGCCCTTGCAGATACCAGCACTCGAAGCGGCGTTCCGGAACGGGCACGTTCTGGGCGACCTGAAGCACACTGCACTGATGCAGATATTCCTGCGCCTGTTCAAAAGCGCCGTTGAGGAAATACTCGCGCCCAAGCTGATACCAGCCATCCGCCCAGCCGGGAGCCAACCGCGTAACCTCGCCGCAGTAATCAACTGCTGCCTGATGTTCGCGCAGCATCGAGGAAAGCTCGCACAGCCGGAAGCGCGCCTTGACGTTGCCGGGATCGATCACCATCACCTGATAATAGGTTACGGTCGCGGTCTCGTAATCCCCCACTTGCAGGGCATACAGCGCCCGCTCAAACTGAAACGCCAGCAGACGCCCGTTGAGTGTCAGCGCGCGTTCCATCGTGCGGGCAGCCTGCTGATAGTTGCCGAGGCTGTTATAGGCAAACGCCAGCACACGCAGGGCATCAAGCTGATCATCGCGGCTGCTGGCATGCTCCAGCGCGCGGCTGCTTTCGCGCAGGGCGGCTTCGTGCGCTCCGGCGCGGCTGTAGGCGGCGGCCAGCGCCGTGCGCGCGAACGAATGATCGGGTATGGACTCCAGCGCTCGCCTCGCCATCGTCGCTGCTGTATTTGCCTGCCCCACCGCGCCCAGAGCGAAGGCGTGCGCCGCCAGCACATCCGGCTCATCGGGCGAGCGTTCATACGCTTCCTGGGTCAGCCGCAGGGCGCGGGCGCGGTCGGGGCCACGATTGTATTCTGCGTAACTTCGATACACGAGCGAGCGCGTCAGCAGACGCAGGGCAGCATGATTGTCGGGATCATCATCGAGCGCGGCGCTGGCATAGCCGATCGCGCCGTCCAGATCGCCCTGGCCGAACGCCGTCAGCGCCGCGCCCAGCGGATCACCCGCGGGGTTGATCGGGGGAAGCACATGAAGACGCCGCCCCAGCCATGACCATGTCAGCGTGCTGGCAGCGCCAACCAGGCTGATCAGAACGAACAATGACCAGCAGCCGCTGCGCCGGCGTTTGCGCGGCGGGCGGTATCCGAAATACGCTGAGCTACGCTGAAAGCGCATGGGTTCACCGCCAGATTGTCAGGGTATCGCCACATCTCATGCACTGCATAAGCGGGCGCGAAATGTCTTTTTCAGAGTTCCGCAGTGGAGCGCTTGCTCAAATATAACGTATATGTTACAGATCGCCATCACTTATCGCTGAGCCTGTGTAAGGATGTCAGGATGACTAGTGAACGCATTCTGTTGGTCGTGACAGTGCCCGTCTCTCATCTGTACGATGTACTCAGCGCCATGGCAGAGGCAGGCGCTGGCGTGATCGGGGAATACACGCACTGCGCCTACTACGCGCCGGGGACGGGTCGTTTTCGTCCGGGTGAAAACGCCAACCCGACGATCGGCACAAGGACCGAGATCACCGAAGTGGATGAATATCGTATTGAGGCGCAGTGCCCGCGCAGCAGCGCCAGGGCAGTCTGCCAGGCGATCCGCGCAGCGCATCCCTATGAAGAGCCGGTTTTCTATCTGATCCCACTGCTGGAAGAAGACGAACTCTGAAGCAAAAACCGCCTGCAAAAATGCAGGCGGCTCTGCGAATCAGGTTTGAGACTGGCGGCTTCAGAACGGCATGATACCCGTCGGGTCCTGCGCCACATCGTTATAGCGGATTTCAAAGTGAAGATGAGGTCCGCTGGAATTGCCCGTCGAGCCGACGCCGCCGATCACCTGCCCCGCGCTGACGATCTGGCGACAGCCGACATTGATCGAGCTGAGATGTCCGTAGACGGTCGTGAAAGCGCCGTGCGCCAGCACGATGGCATACCCGTAGCCGAACGAGTTCCAGCCCGCGAAGATCACCGCGCCACCCTGCGCAGCGCGTACCGGCGTGCCGGTGGGCGCAGACAGATCGACGCCTGTATGGAACGACGTGAAGCCGCGCATCCACTGATAGCCACCGCCCAGCGGATTGACCCAGCCGCCGCTGCCGCCCGGATTTTCGACCAGGCCGCAGCTTCCCGGATCACCCGGCGAGAACGAGATCGCGCTCACAGCGCCCGGCGAATTGCCCGTCACGCGCTCAACCACAGGATTCCAGGTGATCTGTTCAGCTTCGCCACCGGGAATGACCACGGCGGTTCCGCTGGGAAGCTGTGTATCCGGCGTCGCGCCGTACAGCTCATTGAACTCCGAGTCGATGATGACAAACGGATCGACGCCAAAACGACCGGCAACCTGACGGATGGTTTCGCTTGCTGGCACGACGTAGTAGGCCCCGTCCACCGGCAGGATGTTGATCATGCGCCCCGGACGCAGATTGCCGATGATACTGCGATCATTCGACCAGGCGATGGTTTCGGGTTTCAGCCCGAAGCGCTCAGCAATGCTGAATATCGTGTCGCCAGACTGAACTTCATACTGCTCAACACGGCTGCGCGGGCGATCCGGAATGATGGTGAACGGATCGTAGTTATTGCGCAGAAAGGCGATCGGATCGCCGCTCTCGACCTGCGCAGTCAGAGGGCTGCCAAGCAGCGCCATCATGACATCCGGGCTGATGGTGGGCAACGCAGCCACACCGGGCTGCGGCGGGCTGGTGGGTTCACCGGGGGAAGTTGTGGGCGGAATGATCGCCTGCTGCGAATTGACATCATTGGAAGGCGAGACGACCGCGCCGGAAAGCCCGCCGTCACCGATGACCGTGGTCGTGGTCTCCGGCGGTGTAATCAGCAGCACCGCTGTCGCAATCGTCATGGCGAATGCGCCGAGCAGGCTGATCAGCCCGACCATGCGTCGCCAGGCGGGCAGCGGCTCATCCTGAACAGTTCGCACCGGGCTGGTATCAGCCAGATGGTCTTCAGGCGGAAGATCAAAATTGATGGGTTGGGTCATTTGAGAAGAACCTCGATACTTGCCAACACTATTCCCCCACATCCCCGGATGTATGGTAATCCTCGCCATCCGGAATCACAAGGTCAGGGGTTCCATAGTCCTGTTCGGCAGTCCGTCATCTGCGCGCAGCTTATCTGTCGTCAGGTTTCATCAACTGGGGTCAGACCGAGGATGATTTCGTCGATGGCAAACGGCAGTGATGGCGTGATCAGGGGCAGCACCAGCGACGAACCATCGAAATTGGTGACGTACAGGCGGTTGGGCGCAGCGAACACCACATCACTGCTGCCGCGGAAAAGCCCAGCGATATAACCGAGGCTGCCATCCGGTTCGATGGTAGCGATCCCGTTCTGCCCCAGCGCCGCCACAAAGATCCTGCCGTCGTCCGTGACAGTCAGGCCGTCAAAGCCCGGCGGATTTGGGCGATCGCCATGTTCATAGAGGACGACAGTTCCCTGCCCGCCGTTGACAGAGATGGCATAGATGCGGTTGACTTCCGGATCGGAAACCAGAACGGCATCGCGGATCGGATCATAGGCCAGCCCGGTCAGCGCGGGGCGTGGTTCCCCTTCCCTGAGCGGCGGAACCCACCATACACTGCCATCCTCGCCATCGGGGCTGAAGCGCCAGATCTCGTTGCGCCCTGGATCGCTGACATAGACCCGGCCTTGCGCATCCAGCGTGACATCATTCGGCGCGAGCCAGCCGCGATCGATCGGCGCGGACGCAAACGGCATGATCTCGCCGCTGCGGGTCACGCACCAGAGCGCGCCGCCAGCGGTGCGCGGGTCGGTATCCTGTTGGTCAACCACGATCAGGCTTCCATCCGGCAGCACAACCAGCCCTGCCACCGCGCCGATAGTCGCCCGCGTATTGGGGATTTCTGTCACCTCACCCTCAGGGCTGATCTGCCAGATCACGCCCGTGGCGAAGCTGCCTGTGAACAGCATGCCGTCAGGGGCGGCTGCCAGCGCCATCGGATAGGCATCCTCATCGGGAAGCTGGGCAAATTCGCGCACGCCGATCGTCGGCAGCAGCGCGACCGCCTGCGACCGGCTGGCATTGAACGCCCCTGCCAGCAGCAGCAGCGTCACCGCTGTGATGAGCAGCAGCCCGCCGACGATGATCATGAAGAACACCAGCCGGCGCTGTGCCAGAGTCAGTTTCTGAAGATTTTCTTTCATCGCCGTTTTAACGCCTCAATAGGGACTGAATCAGCAAGCCGATCCCCAGGCTGATCGCCCACGCCAGATACCCCACCAGAATGATCGGCAGCGTGCCCCAGCCTGCGCGTGCCGCAAAATACGCCACAAACAGAAAGATCATGCCGGGGATCAGCCCGATCATCATGCTCTCGATGAAATGCACCAGCCCATCCTGATCATTCGGCGCTGTCCCTGCGCTGAAGATCCAGATCGCCAGGGGGATGTTGATCGGCATGGTGGCGGCGATAGCGGCGATCGTGCGGGACTGATTGCGCAGCACCGCCACCACAATGATGATGCCAATCGAGATGAGAACCGGAAGAATTTTCTGCCAGTCGATTTGCTGCATCGTTTGCCTGCCTTCGGGCAACGGAAAGGGCGAACCCACGTTCGCCCCCGACCCGGATATTGATGATAGCGTCTGCCTGCCCTGACGGGAAGGGTGCTCTCAGACTCTGTTCAGCACAGGCTCATGGATGCGCCACGGTGTGCGCCGCCTCGGCAGGCAGGAACAGAAACGCCAGCGCAATGATCAGATAGACGCCGAGCAGCATCGCGCCTTCAAACCAGTTGCTTTCACCATCCAGCGCGATGAACGCGGCGATGACCGCCGTCCCGATCAGCACGATCAGCTCAAAATTGTTGAAGACCAGCAGCAGCTTGTCATCAAACAGCAGGCTGACGAAAACCAGCACCGGCGCAACGAAGAGCGCGATCTGGATGCTGCTCCCCAGGGAGACCGCCAGGCTCAGCTCCATCTGATTCTTGATGGCAACCTGCACGGCGACCAGATGCTCGGCGATGTTGCCGACCAGCGGGATGATGATGATACCGACGAAGAACTCGCTCAGCCCGAACTGCGCCGGGACCGGTTCGACCGCGCCCACCAGCGCTTCAGAGACCAGCGCCGTGCCAACCGTCGCCAGCGCCAGCACGATCAGGGAAAAGTTTCGCGTCCAGCGTGCCTCATGAACGGCTGCCGCAGGCCGCGTCAGCAGATCGCCGCTGGCTGCCGGCAAATCGGCTTCATGAACCGGCCCATGCGCAGTGACCGCGCCGCTGCGGAAGCTGTAGAGCACCGACAGTCCGTACAGCACGATCAGAATGATGGCGACGCCTTCGCTGAAGAGCAGTTCAGCTTCCGGCCGCTCGACCAGCACGACATCAAACAGCGACGGGATAGCGAGCGCAACGACGGACAGGATCAGCAGGGTAGCGTTCAGCCCGGCGGTGCGCCGGTCGAACTTCTGCACGCCATTTTTCAGCCCGCCCAGCAGCAGGCTGAGACCCAGCACGATCAGCAGGTTGCCGATGATCGAGCCGGTGATCGAGGCGCGCACGAGATCGAGCAAACCAGCGCGCAGCGCAAAGATGGTGATGATCAGCTCAGCCGCGTTGCCCAGCGTGGCATTGAGCAGACCGCCAAGTTTGGGACCTGTGTAGACCGCCAGTTCTTCCGTCGCATCGCCGATCAGCTTGGCCAGCGGCACGAGCGCGATCGCCGAAAGCACGAAGACGACGCCCGGATCGGCGTTCGCCATGCGCGCCAGAATGGCAAACGGAGCCAGCAGGATCAGGTAGTAGAGTTTCTGTCTCGGAAGCGTGATCTGCATCGTGGTCATCCTTGTGTGCGGCGAAAGCAGAAACGATCAGGGTACGGGTAAAATCAGCGCGCCGGCAGCTTTTGCGGATGCGCGTGTTTGGTGAGCAGCGCTTCTGCGGTCAGCCGCGCCAGATCGACAAAAACTGCTTCAGACTCGGCTTCCTTGTCCTCCTGCGGCAGCGCCAGCAGCGCGGCGACACGACGCTTCATCGCGTCGAGCGCCTCTCGATCGGCATACGGCGCGAGATATTCCGCCAGCAGACCAAACCCGTTCTTGCGTTCCATCACCTCAACGCCATCAAGGATCTGCCGGTGCGGAGGTCCCTCCCAGATATCGGCGATCATGGCTTCGCGCAGCAGACGTTCGACGCCGAATTCCGCCAGCGTGCCGATGCCTCCGTGAACCTCCATGCTCCATTTCGCCGCCTGAACGGCTGCCTCGGCAGTATAGTATTTTGCCAGGTGAACGATCAGGCGGAACAGATGGAACCGATCGCTGTAGCGCGGCGCAGGTTCGCGCCAGGTCTGCTCGAACAGGCGCGCCGACTCCCATGCCAGGGCAAAAGACAGGTTCAGCTCGTGCAGCCTGCGCTCGAACTGACGCCGCATGAGCGGCTGTTCGATCAGCGGTTTGCCGAACACCATCCGCTGGCGCGCAAACGCGAACGCCATCCCCAGCGCACGCTGGACGACAGCCGTGCTGCCGAATGCGTTGGACACGCGGGACATATTCAGCACTTCCAGGATCAGGTAAATGCCATGTTCCTGCCTGCCGAGCAGCCAGGCTTCGCTGTCGTGAAATTCTACCTCGCCCGTGGGCACGGAGCGCGTTGCGATCTTGTCCTTGAGGCGGCGAATGTGATAGTTCAGGCTGCCATCCGCGCGATAGCGCGGCAGCAGAAACAGCGACAACCCGCGCACCCCTGCCGGAGCGCCATCCGGGCGCGCCGCAACCAC
>SZPD01000507.1 GCA_030263515.1 Anaerolineae bacterium CFX9
GCGACCAGTTCACGCGGGTTGAACGGCTTGGTCAGGTAATCATCGGCCCCCAGCTCCAGCCCGACGATGCGGTCGATATCATCCGTGCGCGCCGTCAGCATGATGATCGGCACGTCACTCTCGGCGCGGACACGGCGGCAGATCTCCCATCCATCCATGCTCGGCAGGTTGATATCCAGCACGACCAGCGCTGGCTTTTCTGCCAGGATGCGCGTCAGGGCGAGTTTGCCGTCGGTGGCGCTGGTGACCTTGAAACCCTCAACTTCGATATACATCCGGGCAAGTTCAACGATATGCTCATCGTCATCCACGATCAGAATGGTGTCGCTCATTGTCTGCTCCGCGCGGGGATTATGCTTCTGGTTCGTAATCGGTGCGGCGGGTGATCAGCACCTCGCCAACGCGCCTGCCATCCATCTTCAGCACCGTAAACGTAAATGCCTGCCAGTCAAACTGATCGCCGATCTGCGGGATACGCCCTACCTGCGCCATGACGAAACCGCCGAGCGTCTCAAATTCATCTCCCTCGCCTTTGATCGCTTCCAGTTCAAGCAGTTCCTTTAGCTCGTCGATCGGCATGAGACCTTCAAGCGTCCATGTGGTATCCTGTGGCGTTGGCTCGTCTTCATCGCCTGCCTCGCCGATGATCTCTTCCAGCATATCCTGCATCGTCACCAGACCGAGGAAGCCGCCGTATTCGTCCAGCAGGAACGCCATATGCACGCTGCGCTCGCGGAACAGCTCCATTACGCGCGCCGCGCCAACGCGCTCTGGCACAAAGATGCCTTCCACCATCACACTTTTCAGATCAAAATCGCCACCCCCGAACACGCGCGCCATCAGTTCCTTGGTTTCGACCAGCCCAAGCACGTTATCCAGCCCGCCATCGCAGACGGGATAGCGCGAGAAGGGCGACTCGGCAATTTTGGCGCGGTTTTCTTCCAGCGAGTCCTGAATGTCGAGGTAGACGACGTTCAGGCGCGGGGTCATGAAGGCGGTAATGCGCGATTCGCCGATGCGGAAGACGCCTTCCACCATATCCGCCGCCGTTTTGTCGAACAGCCCGGCTTCGACACCCTGTTCCACCATCGTCGTGATCTCGTCGCCCGTCACAGGCGATTCTTCCGTGCGCGATGCGCCGATCAGCCAGAGGACGGCATTGGTCGAGGTGCTGAGCACGTTGACGAGCGGCGCGCTGATACGTGAGAGGATGCCCATCGGGCCGGCGACGCGCATGGCGATCCCCTCTGGCGAGCGCAGCGCCAGCCGCTTGGGAACAAGCTCGCCGAGGACGAGCGACAGGTAGGATGTGATCAGCACGATCAGCGCAAAGCCGAGCGCGTCCGCCTGCGGAGCCAGCGGCGTCGTCCGCAGTACATCGGCGATCTGGCTGGCGATCGTGGCGCCGCCGAATGCGCCGCCCAGTACGCCGATCAGCGTGATGAAGATCTGCACCGTGCTGAGAAAACGATTGGGGTTATCTGCCAGCGCCAGGGCAGAGGCAGCGCGCAGATCGCCTTTTTCCAGCGCCTGCTGCAAGCGGGCGCGCCGCGTGGCGATGACGGCTGCCTCGCTCATCGAGAAGACGCCGTTGAGAAGGGTTAACGCGATGATGATGAGGAATTCCACGCCCGGAGGCTCCCAGCTATGCGTGATGGATACCGTGGATTATACAGGCAAACAGCGGGATCATATGCCCGAAGGCGAGACCCCGCTGTCAGAAAACGGCTCATTGGATCCGTATTGCCGGACGTGATCGATCTCGTGCCCGGCACAGACTTCAGTTCAGATTTTCGAAGATCCCCGCTGCGCCCATGCCGCCGCCGATGCACATCGTCACCATGCCGTACCTGCTGCTGCGCCGCTTCATCTCGTGGATGAGCTGCACGGTCAGCTTGGCGCCGGTGCAGCCGAGCGGGTGACCGAGCGCGATCGCGCCGCCGTTGACATTCACCTTCTCGGCGTTCATCTCAAGGTGGCGGATGACCGCCAGCGACTGTGCGGCAAAGGCTTCATTCAGCTCGATCAGGTCGATGTCGTCCAGCTT
>SZPD01000078.1 GCA_030263515.1 Anaerolineae bacterium CFX9
GCTGGTCGGGGTACATGCGCTGATGCATGCGCGACGCCGTCCAGAAGACTTCAAAAGGTCCCGCGAAATCGAGCAGTTCCACATCATCAAACAGCAGGAGGGCAACATGGAAGCGGGGGCTGTAGGCTGTAGAGTGGATCATTTGGAAGGCACTTTCAGTTCAGATCAGACGCATAGGATCACTGAACGCTGAAAACGGCGCGCACGATCTCATATTCGGTGTGGGTCGCGCCGCCGAGACAGGCATTGATATAGTAAACTTAATCACCCGCCAGCGCGAATGTCGTCGCAGCCTTGTTATTGTTCACGCTGGCGTCAACCACCGGGCTCGCCCAGACGTTCTCGCTGACGAGGCGCATGATCCGCTGCGGCGGTCCACTTACGACGGCGTATTTCACGCCCGCTCCTGCAAACCAGCAGGTAACCATCCTGGCCATGTTTCCCATGGCACGCTGTGCGCCCCGGATCAGGCAGGTCTGCGGTGGAATCCTTAAACCAAATTCGTTATAGTGACCCTGACCTGTGTTTTATTGTATGGCGAAAGGCATCTGTTATTGATGAGTAATAAACGAGTCGCCATTCTCCACTATGCCAGTCCGCCGGTTGTGGGCGGTGTCGAAGCCACGATCGCATTTCATGCGCGCGGGCTGGCGGCGCGCGGCTATCATGTCCGCGTGATCAGTGGGCGGGGCGGTACGTTCGATCCACGTGTGGAAACGGTCATCCTGCCGCGTCTCGGCAGCACGCACCCTGATGTGCTCGGCGTCAAACGCGCGCTTGATCAGGGGACAGTGCCCCCGGAGTTCGAGCCGCTGGTGACGCAGATCGTGCAGGAACTGCGCCCGGTCCTGGAAGACTGCGACGCGGTTATCACCCACAACGCACACAGCCTGAACAAAAATCTGCCGTTCACGGCGGCGCTGGCGAAGCTCACCGAGGATCTCTCGACGCGCTGGATCGCATGGTGTCATGATCTCGCCTGGACGAACAGCCAGTATCAGCCTGAACTGCGCGAGGGTTATCCTTACGATCTGCTGCGCACCGTCTGGAACGATACCGTCTACGTCACCGTGAGCGAGGCGCGCCGCCCGGAGCTGGCAGAGCTGCTCCGGATCGATCCCGGCGCGGTTGAGGTTGTCGTGCCGGGGGTCGATCCGGCAGGCTTCTTCCACTGGACGCCGGTCATGCAGCGGCTGGCTGATCGGCTGGGCTGGATGGACGCGGACGGTCTGCTGCTGCTGCCCGCCCGCCTGACCCGGCGCAAAAATATCGCGCTGGCGCTGCGGGTGCTGGCGGAGATCCGCAGCCAGTCCGGCTGCGATTATCGGCTGATCGTCACAGGACCGCCCGGCCCACACAACCCGGCGAATCCCGGCTATCTCGGCGAGCTGCTCGATCTGCGCCGCGATCTGGAACTCGACAGCAGCGTCCACTTTCTCTATCAGTATGGCGAGAGCGAGGACGATCCGCTCATCCCCGATGATGCCACTATGGCAAACCTGTATCTGACGTGCGACGCGCTCTTTTTCCCCAGCACACAGGAAGGTTTCGGCATTCCGGTGCTGGAAGCCGGACTGGCGGGTATACCGGCGTTCTGCGCGGATATCCCGCCGCTGCGCGGGACAGGGGGCGAGGATGCCTTCTACTTCGATCCGGTCAACGGCGCGCCCGCCGAGATCGCCGCGCTGGTGCTGCGCACACTGGATAACGATCCGCGTTTTCGGCTGCGGAACCGCGTCCGGCAGCAGTTCCGCTGGGACGCTATCATCGACCACCAGATCATCCCTCTCATCGAGGGATGACCGTCGCCGGCGCAGGGATGCCCGGTTACTGAGGGATGCCCTTATTATCCGGGGCATCACATCGCCTTTTCACACAGATTTCCGCCGTCAGTCATCAGCAAGCAGCCTGACAGGACGCAGACGGCGCGTCTGGAGATCAGCGCAGGACCGGCGCGAGGATCTACATGCCGGGTCTGTTCGCTCAAACGGAGGCAAAAAGCATGTCAAAACAGATCTTACTTGTCCTTTCGCAGGACTCGCATCTGGAGGAATGGGCGGCGCTGGCGAAGCGGCTGCTCAGTCCTGGCGGGACAATTCACCTGCGCGGGCTGGTGACGATCGCCGAAGGCTCGTCCCTGAGCGAAGGGACGCTGGCAGCGCGGAGCTGGCGAGAGTCGCTCGACGCGCTGGCCAAGCTCGATGATGCGATCGATGATGAAGTGCTGGTCCATGTCGATTATGCGCCGGTCGGGCGTGTCATCGATGAAATTCCGATCCTTGATATTGACCTGATGCTGGTGCAGTGGGGTGCACCCTCCAGCCCGCTCGGCGGCATGACGACCAGCGATGTGCTCAAACACGCCCGCTGCGATGTTGCGCTGATCTGCCGCGATGGCTGGTGGCGGACGCCGGGCGAGGACGCCTCGGTGCTGCTTTCGCTGCGCGGTGGAACCAATCTCAGCCTGGGTGTGCGTGTGGCATCGGCGATCGCCGATGGCGGCGCGATCACGCTTTTCCACGCCACCGATAACTACCGCTCGACCGCGCCGGAACTGGAACGTATCCTGCGCGCGGACCGGCGCATCAACCGCACCGTCACCGCCACGGCAGGGCTTCGGCAGGGAGTTGAGCGCGAGGCGCGCTATCACACCAGCGTCGTCATGGGAGCCGCTTTCTCTCAGACCAGCGGCGAAGCCAGCCCCAGCAGTCCCATCATCGATCAGATCTTCGATGCCATCGATCTGCCGCTGGTGCTGGTGCGTACCTATCATCCGGAGTCCGTCGAGTTTCATGCGCCGGATCTGATCCGCGAGGAGGAGGATATCGGCACTCGTGTTGATCGCTGGTTTGCCGAGAATACGTTCGACAGCGGCGAGTTTGCCGATCTGGGGGCGCTGCTGGCGCTCAAGGAAAAGCAGGGCGTCACGATCAGTATTGCGCTTCCGGCGCTCAATGAGGAAAAGACGGTCGGCACAGTCATCACCACCCTCAAGACGGCGCTGATGGATGATCTGCCGCTGGTGGATGAGATCGTTCTGATCGACAGCATGAGCACGGATCGCACCGTAGAGATCGCCGAGTCGCTGGGCGTGCGCGTGTACCGTCATCCGGAAATCCTGCCTGAAGTCGGCACATACCGCGGCAAGGGCGAGGCGCTCTGGAAGAGCCTGCATGTCACGACGGGCGATATCGTCGCCTGGGTCGATACCGATATCACCAACATCCATCCCCGCTTCATCTACGGGCTGCTGGGCCCGCTGCTCAAGCGTCCGGCGGTGCAGTATGTCAAGGGCTTCTATCAGCGGCCGATCCAGGTCGGTGGGAAGATGCAGGCCTACGGCGGCGGCCGTGTAACGGAGCTGGTGGCGCGTCCGCTGCTCAATCTGTTCTACCCGGAACTTTCCGGCATCATCCAGCCGCTCTCTGGCGAGTACGCCGGGCGGCGCAGCGCGCTGGAGCAGCTTCCATTTTTCAGCGGTTATGGCGTCGAAACGGGTATGCTGATCGACATGCTGGAGCGCTTCGGGCTGGATGCCATTGCCCAGACCGATCTGGAGATGCGTGTGCATCACAACCAGCCGCTGGTGGGGCTGAGCAAGATGAGTTTTGCCATCCTGCAAGTTTTCATCGCCCGGCTGGAAGCGCGTTACGGGGTGCAGCTTCTCGAAAAAGCCAACCGCAGTATGAAGCTGATCGTTCAGGAGCCGGGCGTTTTCGGGCTGGAGGTTGAGGCGATCGGCGATGTCGAACGTCCGCCGATGCTCAATATCCCGGCTTACGCTCGCCGTTACGAGAACGCTGCGCAAGTCCCCTGATCGAGTCGGTACATGGTTCGCTTGACGCTGCCCGGCAAGTCATGATACAACGTAATGGTCTGTTATGACCCATTATCATCAGGAGTGAACCTTGACGGGGAAGCCAATCGCGCTGGATTACACAGTTCGACCGTTTCAATGGGCGGATCTGGCTGCTGTCGCCGCTCTCTATAACGCGGCTGCGGAAGCGGATGGCGAAATGCACCGCGTCACCGTCGATGCGCTGGAGCGTGAATGGTCGGTCGATCATTTCGACGCCGAGCGTGATATCGTCGTTGTGACCCTGCCGGATGGGCAGATCATCGGCGCTGCTTACGTGGAGTGGGAAGATGATCCGGTGACGTTCGCTGATTGCGAAGTTCACCCGGACTTTCGCGGTCTCGGCGTCGGCGAGGCGCTGCTGACACTGACGGAACATCGCGCGCTCGAACGTGCCGACGCGGCAATGCCTGACGCGCCATCGATCAATCTCGATCGCGTCACGCTGGATGGCAATGAGGCGGCAATCGGGCTGTATACGCGCCACGGCTATTCTCATGTGCGGACGTATTACGTCATGAAGATCCTGCTTGAGTCGCCGGTTGAGGAGCCGCCACTGCCGGAAGGCGTTGAACTGCGCCCGTTCGATCGTCAGCGGGATGTGCGCGCTGTCTACGATGCACATGCTGAGACATTCACCGATCACTGGAGCTACCATATGCTGCCCTATGAGGAATGGGTCGAGCTGGTGCTCAACCGTCCTGAATGCGCCAATGCCGGGGAAGAATGGCTGGTGGCGTGGGCGGGTGATCAGATCGCCGGCATCTGCCTCAACCGCCGGATTGCCAATGATCCGCAGGCCGCCTGGACGATGGTCGTCGGCGTGCGGCGGGAATGGCGCAAGCGCGGTCTGGCTTATGCCCTGCTGCGCCGCACCTTCAGCCTTTACCAGCGCAAGGGGTTTCGCGAAGCCGCGCTCGCCGTCGATTCCAGCAGCCTGACCAACGCCGTTGCGCTCTACGAACGCGCCGGTATGCATGTTTCCCTGCGCCGTCTGCTGTTTCGCAAGCCGCTGCGCGGCGAGCTGAGTCTCGATTAATCAGAGATCAAGAAAAACTGGGGATGGGCGGGGATGCTGCCATGCCCATCCCCATACCACAATGGGTTAAAATTCCCGCCCGGAGGACATGCGCGCGCTGCCATGCCCACGATAGAACGTCTGGAAATTGTTGTTGCTCGTCCAGAGCGTGAAGTTGTACAGGTTGTAGAGCGCCCCGATCC
Source organism: Anaerolineae bacterium CFX9 (assembly GCA_030263515.1). Classification (GTDB taxonomy): domain Bacteria; phylum Chloroflexota; class Anaerolineae; order Aggregatilineales; family Phototrophicaceae; genus Flexifilum. The sequence goes on from SZPD01000078.1 coordinate 5,078, forward strand.
GTGTGACCAGCTCGGAGACGATCCGTTCGGTCCTGAGATGTTCTTCCTCAGGCACATACCATACGCCGACGCGCAGCCAGTCCTGCCCATCTGCAAAGGTGCTCATCCATTCATCGAAGACATTGCCGCGCAGAAGCTGACGGTTGGTCAGATGCTGCTCGCTGAGCGTGACACCTTCCCAGAAGCCGAAGAAGAAGTCGCCGTTCATCCGCTGGAGCAGCCCGCGCAGCGTTTCGCGATGGCGGGCGACGCTCACCTTGCCGATCAGGTTGCGCTGATCCCACCATGCCGATGGCGACAAGACCAGCTCGACCACCAGATTTTCCGGCGTGACACGCACCTCAATGACCGGGTGACGATTGGAGTCCAGCGTCAGATGGCTGCCCGCCCCTTCACGCCCGGTCAGCCGTTCGACGAGCTGGGCGTGTTCTTTGGAGCGCAGGTAGCTGAGGGTCAGCCCGCGCATGGTGGCATCCTGGGTGGCGGCATTGAGTGCGGCGCTGCGCGGGACGATCAGATGCTGGCGATCCCAGTGCGGATGCAGATCCCAGTTCTGATCGCGCATGCGGCGATGAAGGGAAATGTGCAGCTCATAAAGCTTGTCATGAACGATCTGGATGGCTTCCGAAACCGGCTGCCCCGCGCCATGAGGATACTCTGCCAGGGCAGCATGATCTGCGGCGGTAAAATACGCACTCGACATCATGAGCACTCCACCCATTCCATTAAAGAATGGTTTCATCAATGATTGAATCATAGATGAGAATAGTTGAGGTCGCTAGACGCTGAAGCCATTATTTTACGGAATTCATGAAAACTTCATACCTGCAAACCAAAAACTGTGATTGGCCCGCACCGCAAGGCATTTGTCAGGTTACACTAACGATATCGAGACGCGGTTGTTTGCTGCTGCGCCAGAGGACTCAGATAGATGAGCATTACAAAACAGGATGTTTTTGAATATCACCGTCGTGGCAGGCCCGGCAAGATCGAGGTCGTGCCCACCAAGCCGCTGCAAACCCAGCGTGATCTCAGCCTGGCATACTCGCCCGGCGTGGCGGAGGCTGTGCTGGAGATCGAGCGTGACCCGACCGAAGCCTACTCGCTGACGAGCAAATCGAACCTGATCGCTGTCGTCAGCAACGGCACTGCCATTCTCGGTTTGGGCGATCGGGGACCTCTGGCTTCCAAGCCCGTCATGGAAGGAAAGGGGGTGCTGTTCAAGAAGTTTGCCGATCTGGATGTGTTCGACATCGAGATCGACGCGCCGACTGTCGAGGAAGTGATCGCCGTCGTCAGGGCGATCGCGCCGACGTTTGGCGGCATCAACCTGGAGGATATCAAATCGCCCGACTGCTTCGAGATCGAATCGCGCTTGCAGGAAATGCTGGATATCCCCGTCTTTCACGATGATCAGCACGGCACAGCCATCATCAGTGGGGCGGCGCTGCTGAATGCCTGTGAAGTGGTCGGCAAGCCGCTCGATCAGCTCAAGGTGGTGCTGACCGGCGCGGGCGCGGCAGGCATCGCCACGGCGGAGTTTTACGTTCAGCTCGGCGTTCGCCGCGAGAATATCACCATGACCGACCTCTACGGCATCGTCTATCCGGATCGACCGGAAGACATGAATCCCTACAAGGCGGCGTTCGCGGCGGGCAAGAGCAAGGGAACGCTGCTGGATGCTATTCAGGGTGCGGATATGTTCGTCGGTCTGAGCGCGGCAAAAGTGCTCACCAAAGAGATGGTGCGCGCCATGGCCCCTGACCCGATCATCTTCGCGCTCGCCAATCCCACGCCGGAGATCATGCCGGAAGAAGTCTACGAAGTACGGCGGGACGCGATCGTCGCCACGGGGCGCAGTGACTATCCCAATCAGGTCAACAACGTGCTGGGCTTCCCGTATATCTTCCGTGGGGCGGTCGATGTTTACGCGCGGCAGATCAACGAGGAAATGAAGATGGCGGCGTCACGGGCGCTGGCGGCGCTGGCACACGAGGATGTGCCGGACAGCGTGCTGAATGCCTACAATCTGCCCGGTCTGCGCTTCGGACGGGACTACCTGATCCCCAAGCCGCTCGATCCGCGCGTGCTGCTCTATGTAGCGCCGGCTGTGGCACAGGCTGCCATCGCCAGCGGCGTCGCGCGCCGCAGCATCGACCTCGCCAGCTACCGCGATGAACTGATCAGCCGTCAGGGAATCGGGCAGATGGTGCGCAGCCGGATCATCAACAAGGCGAAATCTGGCGCAAAACGCCGGGTTGTCTATGCTGAGGGCGAGGAATCCAAAGTCATTCGCGCGGCGGCGCAGGTTCAGGAAGAAGGTATCGCCTCGCCTATCCTGCTCGGACGCAAGGATGTCATCCTCAGGACGATCGAGCAGCTCGGTTTGCGTTTCCAGCCCGTCGTGATCGACCCGTATGACGATGTGCACCGCGATCGCTATCAGCCGATGCTCTATCAGCTTCGGCAGCGGCGCGGCATCTCGAAGGCGCGGGCACGTGCCCTGCTGCGCGACAGGAACTATTTCGGCCCGATGATGCTCTATGCCGGCGACGCTGACGCTTTTCTGAGCGGGCTGACGTATGAATATCCGGATGTGGTGCGCCCGGCGCTCCAGCTCTTTCATACCCGGCCCGGCGCATCGCGCGCCAGCGGCGTCTATCTGGTGATCGCCAAGGGGCGGCTGTATCTTTTCACCGACGCGACGGTCAATATCGAGCCAGACGCCCGCACCCTGTGCGAGATCGCCATCCTGGCGGCTGATTTTGCCCGCACGCTCGATATCGATCCGCGTGTGGCGATGCTCTCGTTCTCGAACTTTGGCAGCACGCCGCATCCGTTTTCGATCAAGGTGCGCGACGCGGTGGAAATGATCCGGCACAAGCGTCCTGATATTCTGGTCGATGGCGAAATGCAGGCGGATGCCGCCGTCATCCCGGAGCTGATCGAGCAGCGCTATGCCTTCAGCCGTGTCAAGGATGCCAACGTCCTTGTGTTCCCGGATCTCGGCTCAGCCAACGTCGCCTACAAGCTCTTGTCGCGGTTGGGCGGCGCGGAGACGATCGGCCCGATTCTGCTCGGTGTGGGCGCGCCGATCCATGTGCTGCAAGCGGGGGATGATGTTGAGGATATCGTGGCGATGACCGCTGTCGCCGTCACCGATGCCAACGCGCGCAATATCTATCTGCCGTATGCGGACTGAGCCGGAGAAATAACTGCCTCACCCTGTTTGAGCAGGGTGAGGCGAAATGGTCTCCTGATCGATGCTGCTGTTTTCCGGGGGGCACGATATGCTTGCCGTCCGGGTATACGTTCTGCGCGTCCCCGCTATTCTCTGCCGGATGAAGCCCTAGCTCTCCAGCGCCTTGACCGCCAGTTCAACGCTGTCCTTTGGGCTGACGCCGATCTGAATGTCCGCGAACCTGCCTTCTTCATCGATCACCCAGTGCGAGCGGACGATGCCCATATATTTCTTGCCATACATGCTCTTTTCGCCCCACGCGCCGAGCTGTTCCAGCACGGCGTGATCCGGGTCAGAAAGCAGGTCATAGGGCAGATTTTCCTTCTTCTTCCACTTGAGCTGATCCTTCGGCGCGTCTGCGCTGATCCCCAGTACAACCGTGTTGGTGCTGGTGATCTTCGGGAACTGATCGCGGAAGCCGCAGGCCTGGGTGGTGCAGCCGGGCGTAGAGGCTTTCGGGTAGGCGAACAGCACGATCTTTTTGCCGCGGAAACTGCTGAGTTTGACGGGATTGCCGTCCTGGTTGAGAAGTTCGAAATCCGGAGCCTGATCACCAATCTGAGGCATGTTTTCGTGCATCCTTTCGGCGTGGAGAGGTGGAAAACTCAGTTGTTGACGTTGTGATCCTGCCGCCAGTTATACCAGCCCATGATGAGTAAGGCTTTAGAGGCAGCCCGTTCTCTGCTATCCTTCACGATTATGAAAAATACGACTGCCTTACACCGTTACGCGCCGGCGCTGGTTTTTCTTATCGCCCTGCTGCCGCTCACAGGGGTTTACCTTTCCACCCTTCAGACCATCCCCAACGGTTCTGAACATTACTTCATGATCGATGTCGGCGAGACGCAGACCGTCCTGAATGTGTGGGGAACACTGCATGCGACGGGGTATCCGCACTACGTCATCACCGGGGCGGCGCTGGTCAGCCTGCTGCGCGGCTTCGGCATCGACGCGGCGACCGCGCCGGCTGTCGTATCCCTGCTCTGGATGCTCGCCGCGCTGGCGATGATCTACGCGCTGCTGCTTCGCTTTCGGCTGCCCGTGGGGATCGCCGCCGCTGTCATCCTCATCTACGGCGTGACGCGCACCGTCTGGATTCATGCCGTGATCGCCGAGATTTACGCCCTGACGCTGTTGATCTGCGCGGCGCTTTACTGGCTGGCGCTGAAACCGATGGCGATCGAGCGCCGTCTGCTGCTGCTGTCGCTGCTCGGCGGGATCGGCGTGGCGCATCATCGCGCCGTCGCCATGCTGATCCCGGCGCTGCTGATCGCCGCTGCGCCAGAGATGCTGGCCGCCATCCGTCGCAAACCTGTGCTGCTGGTCGCCTGCCTGGCGCTCGGTCTGCTCGGTTTTGCGCCGTATGCCTATCTGCCGCTGCGGGCGCAGGCCGGCGCGGCCTGGGTGTATGGGGAACCGGGCACGTGGGCTGGGCTGTGGGATCAGTTCATGGGGCGGGAAGCTGAGCGCTTCATCGGCGCGCCGGAGACGCTGGCGGGCATCCTCGCCAATTTCGGCATGATCAATGAGGTGCTGCTGACCGATGTCAGTGTGTTCGGGATACTGGCGGGCATCGTCGGGCTGCTGATCGCGCTGCGCCAGCCGGAGACTCGCCGCGCCGCGTTCGTCCTGATCGTCGGCGGGCTGACGGCCTATCTCTTTCACGGCATCTTCTACACAGATATCCTCTCGGCGCTCATCCTGATCGTCACGCTCAGCCTGGCGGTCGGGTGGGGGCTGCTGGCGCACTGGTTGATGACCTTGATCGCGGCACGCTGGAATGCCCGCACAGGCACGGCGATCGCCGCAGCGGCGGCGCTGGCGGCTGCCCTCGCGCTGGTGGCTGCCAATCGCGAGTTCATCACCGGGCTGACGACCGATCCGACGGGATTGCAGACGATCGCGCTGGCGGAAGATGCCCCGCCCGGCTCGACGCTCATGCTGGCGTGGGGCGCGCGCCATTTCGCGGTCGGCTTTGCCCGTGACGTGCTGGGTGAACTGCCGTATGTCCGCCTGGTCGATCACAAGGCTGATTTTGCGGCGCTGCTGGCGGCGGGCGAAAGGCTCGTCACGCCGGAATATACGTTTTACAATCAGCCTGTGACGTGGTGGCAGGAGCAGATCGGCGCGCCGGTCGTCCTCAATGCTGTCGCGCCTCGGCTGGTGCAGATCACGACCACGCCGGAACTCGGCGCACGCGGGGAAGCTGTTGAGGTTATCGAGGCGGCGCTCGACTGTACCCCTGACCGGCTGATCGTGCATGCCGCATGGGGATCGGCGCGCGTGCCGGATCGCGATCTGAGCGTGTTCGTCCATCTGATCGATGCGGACGGCGCAGTGCTGGCACAGGATGATCAGGTGTCGCCCGTCTATCGGCTCCGCCCGCTCACCAGCTTTGCGGCGGGCGAGATCGTTCGCGATGTCTACGCGCTGCCCCGGCTGGCGAACAGCGCGGCAGTCCGCTTCGGCTTGTATGAGAGCCTGCCTGAAGGCGGTTTTCTCAATACCCTGACTCATGAGCTGCCGGTGAGGTGCGAGGCATGAATATCCATCCCATGATTGCACGGCTGCTGCGCGGGGGAACCGGCATTTCGCTGTCGATCCTGCTGCTGACGGCGTGCGCGCCTTCAGCGCCGCAGACGCCGACCGCTTCCAGCGGCAGCGAGGCCCGCCAACTGGCGACACTGTTCGTCTCGCCCACGCCGGATGAGGCTGCCCGTGCCGCCACGCGCGCTGCCAGCCGCCCGACTGCGCTGCCGGTCCTCATTCCCACGACTCCGCCCACCGCGACAGTTTATGTCGGCATCTTCATGGGGGATGCGGCGGCGGGCGGCGGCATCCCGCAGTTTGACGCTTCACGCTACGAAGGGACCCGTGTGATCGTGCCGACGGCGGCGGTCGAACTGGGCTGCTCGATCGCGGTTGATACGGAGTACGGTGTCGCCTGGGCAAGTGATCCGGCGCTGGTACGCGCGCTGGGCTGTGCGGGCGAACCCGCCACGCCCTATCCCGGCGCATCACAGATCTTCGAGCGCGGTGTGATGTACTGGCTGCCGACCAATGAATTCTGGGCGATCGCCCCTGCCACGCCGCGCGGGCGCTACTGGTACTTTCCGGAGCCGCCGCCTGACCTGCCGTTCCCGTCTGATACGGTCGTGCCGGATGGCTTGCGCGCGCCAGTCAGCGGCTTCGGCACGGTCTGGAAGGCATTTGCGGATATTCGCGCCGGGATCGGGTTTGCGCGCTTTGAGGAAGCCTCCACGCAGCTTGTCTATCAGCGCTTTGATAACGGCGCGCTGCTGCTCGACCGGCAGGATGGGCAGGTGTGGGTGCTGCTGCGCAACGGCGAGGTTTACGGGCCGTTCAGCGGCTGACGGAGGATTGGAGCAAGGAAGTTTATATGCCAGAACCTGCCAGCGGGCTGCGGTTGTTCATCGCCATCGATCTGCCTGCGCTCGTCAAGGATGAGCTGGAAAAACTGCGTGTTCGTATGGATGGCGCTGTGTGGGTGCGGCGCGAAGCCTTCCATCTGACTCTGCGTTTTCTTGGGGATGGCATCGCGCCGCCGCGGGCAGAAGCTGTCCGCGCCGCCCTTGAAGCGGTCAATGTGCCCCCCTTCACGATGGAGCTGCAAGGGACCGGGCGCTTCCCGCTCATCCTCAAACAGCCGCCGCGCGTGCTGTGGGTCGGCGTTGAGGCTCCGCCCCCGCTGAGGGCGCTTCATGCGCAGATCGAGACGGCGCTGGCGTCAGTGGGTTTCCCGTCTGATGGCGAGCCTTTCCGCCCGCACGTCACGCTGGCGCGCCTGAAGGGGTATCGCACCGCTCAGGAAGCCCCGCTGTGGCTGCGCCAGAAGAATCATTTTGCCAGCGGTCCGATCGCGGTTCGTGAGTTCCATCTGATGTCGAGCGAGCGTCAGCCGGGCGGCATGCGCTACCGTTCGCTGCAAGTCTATCCTCTCAAGGATGCTTCTGCCGGATAGAGCTGTTACTCCAGCCCGCTGCCGGGGCGTTTGCGCGGGATGCGTGGAGGACGCGCGCCATCCTGAGCGGGCGGCGCATTGTCTGTGCCGGGTGCGGGCTGCCCGCGCACCGTGAAATGCGGCAGGCTGCCGGGCGTCGTTTCTGGCGCGCTGTATCCCGGTGATGCGGGGGGCGTGCCCGGCGCAAACTGGGGCGGCGGCGCGGGCTGCGCATCAAAATGCGGCGCGCTGACAGGTGGCATGCCTGTGGTCGGCGCGCTGACACTGCCGATGGTCTGATGATAGACCGCGAGATAGTCAGCGATTGCCTGCCGCTGTGAGCGCACTTCAGCTTCCTGCGCGCGCGCCTTGAAAGCCGCCTGCCGCCGCGAAATTTCCGCCTGTACCTCTGCCGGATCATAAATCTTGTCGAATATCTTGAGTTCGCTGGAGCCGATCAGCGAGATGCGGACATTGCCGCGGTTGAGCAGATTATTGAGGAAGCCAGTGACATCCGAGACGACGTTATCAACCTGCGCCAGCCGGATGCGCTGCACCTCGTTTTGCAGCCACAGCGGGCGCTTGTGGATCAGCGTGATCGTTTCGTCGCCGAGGATGAACAGGTCATTACGCCAGTCCCAGTCCGTCAGGTAGAACCAGATCGCGCCTACGAAGAAGATCAGCGCGCCGATACCGAGCGCGATCCCCGCGGGCACTTCTGGCAGGAAGGCGGGCAGCACGGGCACGACGATGCCGGCGAGGCACAGCAGCGAGGGCAGGAAGACATGCTCCAGCCAGACGGATGAATGCCGCCGCCACACGATTTCGCCGTTGGGACTCATGAAGCGGGTGCGGATGAACGGGATGCCGAGCGGTTCCATGCGCCGTCCGATCGAGCCTTCGCTGCTGATCACCTGTGCCCCGGCATTGATACCGAGCGCGCGGTGAATTTCGCTTTCGATCGCCTGCCGGCTGCGGTCGGAATTTCGCTGGCGAACGCGGTCGCGCTGTTCAAAGATCAGCGTCTGGATATTTTTCGGGTTCGGCATCATCGAAAGGGACAGATTCGCCGCCTCGCCCGCCGTTTTGATCGACAGTGTGCCAAAATTGAAGATCTGGGCAGGGGGATGCGCAGGCGGGATCTCGTAGTTGACTTCGAGGATGCGTTCGAGCGGAATCTCGTTGATCGTGTTTTCGAAACGCAGCAGATGATGCCAGATATTGACGACGCGCTGATCGGTCAGCACCAGCAGATCGTCGCGCCATTCAAAGTACATATAGATCATCAGGATGCCTGGCAGGATGATGCCAAGCGCCAGCACAGCAACACCGAGGGCAGCAAGCTGTGTGGCGAGGGAAAGCCCGCCGATCACGGCCGCGATCATCAGCCCAACCGGAAACCAGTAGAAGCGCAGGAAAGCCCACGGATGCCGCTTGAAGATGTACATGACGGTTTCGTCATCGCGCTGCCCCGTGAAGAGCTTGCGCGGGACGCCGCGTGTCGCTTCCGGTCGCGGGCGCTGAGGGGTCGATCCTTCTGCGGCGTTCTCGGTCTGTGCCTGCTGTGGTCTGCTGCTGAGCATCGGGCGTGCGCCGTCTGCGGTGGGGATACGGAGGTTGGCGCGAATTTCCGGCGTGCGGCTGATCAGGTTGGCAAAGCCGCGCCGCGAGATGAACAGGACGATCGACTGCTCTACCACGCGCAGAGTCGCCGTTTCGCGCAGGTCCTGGTAGAGCGACGCTTCATTGATATACTGCCCAGCAGCAACGTGTGCAATCTGTTCCTCAAAGCCCTGTGCGTTGCGCCGCGTGAGCATGCCTCGCCCGCTCACAAAAACGTACATCCCCAGCGCAGGCTGACCTTCTGTAAAGATCGCCGCGCCCGGCTCGTAACGCATCACCTGTGTCACGCTGGCGAGCAGACCTAACTGCTGTGGCGAAAGCCGTTCAAACGGCGGAAGCTGCCGCAGATGCCCGATGACAAAACGATCCGACATGCGTATTGCCCGTTGATCATCTATTTGGGATGATTGTAACAGAGTTTTGCCGGGAAGCGTTTCCCCCGCGTGAGGAGTCCACGTTTTGACCGCGCTGAATCTGCGTCACTGGGCGATGCTGACGGCTGTGCTGCTGCTGGCGCTGGCGCTGCGTTTCGCCATGCTGCTGAGCATCGAACACAATGTCGATCGTGCCTATCCGATCTGGCAGGCGCTGATGACGCTCGACCGGGGCTATCTGCCTGTGCTGGGGCAGGGGAC
>SZPD01000079.1 GCA_030263515.1 Anaerolineae bacterium CFX9
CCCATTCATGTTCAAGTTTGATTCCGCCTAACCGTTGCCCGGTTTTGGAATTATCCCAGATACACCGGGTCTTTATCTGGTATCGCGTTCCGTCATTGCCAACGGCATCAAAACCACTTTGCCGGACGGGTGCTAGGGCCAAATTGAGCAAACGGACAGCTTCACATTCGCCAACTTCACCGGTAATGCCCAACGGACGACCGGTCAACTGGCGATATTCAACAGCAAGGCGTTTCGCTTCGGTCATAATGCGAGTGAGTTGTTCGACTCTATCTCTATCTGTAGGCAGTATCACTCTTCTTGCTCCGATGACTTTCGTTTCACATATCGCTCATAGTGATCAATGTAGCCGCCCGTGTACCCGATAATCGCAAAGATCATGAATGGCAGCATCATAACCATATTCAGGTAATCCTCCCAAGGATCGTTATGGTTTTTAATGCCTAACGACGAGGGAAATTGCCCATTATGAACAATGTTATCTCTGGTGCGAATAAACCGGGAAAGGCGTGGTTTGACGACTCTTTCTACCCACTCACCTATCTCCGGCACAGAGCGGAATAGAAACTCAAGACGCGCTCGAAATGTTGGGCGCGTAATCTCGTTTGAGAAAATCCCGTTTATACGTTCACGCAATGCTGAGGCTCTTGGCTCGTCCAAATTATGTTCTTCAACGAACTGCCTGATAGTTGGCTTGATGAGCTTGTATAAGGCATCGGCTTCTTCTTGATTGACAACTGGATCACCTCTGGAACTACTGTGTTTTTCCCATTTGAGCAGAAGTTCTTCGAGTGCTGTTCCAATCAGGCGTGCTTGGTCTTCAAGCCTGCGCGTTAGCAGAGAATATTCAACAAAATGGCGTATAGACTCGGCATAATCCAGTGCAGCATCAAGTGTAATACGTCCTTCAGCAACCCTACCAAAGGCTGTCTCCACGAATTGAACGGAGCCAAACAAATTTAAGGGGAATTCTTGAAGGATGGGTCTTATTCTCTCACTGAGGTTAAGGTTGCGATGCCGCTGATAGGTTCGCTCAACTACCTTTTGTTCTGGACTGAATTTCTGTTTTGCGATCCAGCGGATATCCCGACCCAGTGCTAACGACATAAGCGCACAGAATAGAGTAGCGATGTCCTCAGCTTGCCAATTCCCAAACAAAGCATCATCCGAAACAGTGAGGGTTGCAAAAGGATCGTAGAACGCGATTTCGTCATCACTGACTAAAGGTAATCCACGAAGTTGGATTGCTTTTCCCTGAGAGATTTCAAAACGTTGATGAAAGCTGGAGGGAATATTCGTACATTTGAACTCATATGCGAATACGGCGATTGATCCATTTGCGTCCAGTATTGACTGGGCACTGACACTAACAGTGAACACTTCAGCAACAAAGACCGCTACAGTAGATAAGTTTGGTGCGTTTAACTCAATTCCATTTCGCACTACGATGGTCATATTTCCTGTAGCAACCTGTCCTCGAAGCTCCCGAAAGGTAGTGTAGGTATCCTTTGATGAGTAGGTGCCATCGCCATTAGGTACGCTGAACACACGAAGATATTCGTTCACGCTGGCAAACGAGCAAACAACATAGATTTCGCCGTTGTCTGAATACATAACCTCGAAACTGCACTGCTCGCTGCTTTCATCGAGAATCAGTTGTCCTTGTTCAACTTTGTAGTAGCTATCAGCGATGGGTTTTCCATACTTTAGGATGGTCTCGGAGGGGATATCCATGTTGCCTCACGCTGCATACAACAAGGTTTGTAGCTGCTCAACAGCCAACTTGAGCCGATCCGCCCCACCGAATAGCTTCGCGATTTCACCGATTGTGCCGAAGTTCGAGAGCGGCGGCACTTTCAGCACTTCCAGCGCAAATTGGGCTGTGCCATGTTCGGCGTACTTCTCCAACAACGTGAGCAGAATATCACGCGCTTTGCCCGTGTACTGCTCGAAAAACGCGCTCTCCTCTAATCGCACCCGGTTTGCCCGTTCGCGCCGCGTGCGGATCGGCGCATTGAACGCCACATGGCACAACAGGTCAAACGGATCGGCATCCGGCTGGTTGGTCACGGCGGCGAGGCGCTCAAAGTCGATGTTACGCTCGGTCAGCGTCTTGACGATCTGCTCGCGCTGCGCCGGATCAGCCCACAGGCGGCGCATCTCAGCCGAGTTCGGGTACAGCGTTCGCACCTGCTCCGCCGTGTAATCCGTAAAGCGCACGATGCTCCGCTTGCCGCTGGCATCCAGTTCATATACCACTTCCGCCGCGATTCGCGCCTCGCCCGCGTCCACATAGTATTTGCGCGGCTGCCATTCCTCATCATCAAAGCTGGGCGGTTTCGGCTCAACTGGCGCAGTCGGGTCTTGCGGTTCGACCACCTCCGCCCCGATTACATTCCCATCACCGTCGATTTCTTCTTGGGTGATAATCGCCGGGTAGCCGTCGAACTCCGGGTCGGCAAACAGGCGGGTCGCGCTGCCAGTGTAATCGAGGATGTTGAAGAACAGCTTGTCGTAGTCGTCGCGCACCCGTGTCCCGCGCCCAATGATCTGCTTGAACTCGGTCATCGAGTTGACGATGCGCGCGAGCACCACGTTCTTGCACGTCGGTGCGTCTACGCCCGTTGTCAGCAGCTTGGACGTGGTCAGGATTACCGGGGTCAGCGTCTCCACATCCTGAAAGCGTGAGAGATGTCCCAGTCCGATATCCCCTGGTTCGCCGTCACCTGGCACACCCAGTCCGGATACTGCTGCGCGAGATCAGCGTTGTGATGATTGAGCGCCGCCAACATCGCCGCCGCGTGCTCCTGGTCGGTGCAGAAGATGATGGTTTTGGCGAAGCGATTATCACCCTTTTTCAGAAACTCGCTGATATGGCGGGCAATGGCGTCTGTACGCATGCGCAGCGCGATCACCCGGTCAAAATCTTCAGTTGTGTACTCCTGAACAGGGATTTCTCGCCCGAAGCGGTCAAGCTGCCCCTGTGTGGGTCGCCATCCCGTCGCGTCGAGATCGGTCACCACGCGATGCACGGTATATGGTGCGAGAAACCCATCCTCGATCCCCTGTTTGAGGCTGTAGGTGTAGAGTGGGTTGCCGAAGTAGGCGTAGGTATCGGCGTTATCGGCACGGAGCGGCGTCGCCGTCATGCCGAGTTGGTAGGCAGGCTGGAAGTATTCGAGGATTTCACGCCAGTTGGAGTCGTCGCGGGCGCTGCCCCGGTGACACTCATCGACAACAATCAGGTCGAAGAAGTCGCGGTCATATTTTCGATACAAGCCGGGCTGTCCCTCTCGTGATGCAATCGCCTGATAGATAGCGAAGTACATTTCGCGGGATTTGCTGGTCTTGCCACCCTCGATCTTGTAGAGTGCATCACCAAATGGCGCGAACACGCCGCTTTTCGGCTGATCGACAAGGATATTCCGGTCGGCGAGGAACAAAATGCGCGGTTTGCGGTGCGCGCCATCTTTGTTCCAGCGGGAATTCCATAGTTTCCAGCAGATTTGAAAGGCTACGAAGGTCTTGCCTGTGCCCGTTGCCATGGTCAGCAGTACGCGGCGCTGTCCCTGCACGAGCGCCTGCACCGCCCGGTTGATGGCGATCTCCTGATAGTAGCGCGGCGTTTTCCCCTGTTCACGCTGGTACGGCTCAAGAATGTGAGCCGCGTCTTGCGACCTGATTTGTTCCGCTCCGCTCAAGCGCGCCCACAGTTCTTGCGGTGTTGGGAAATGGTCGAGCTCGCGCTGCTGTCCGGTCAAGTAGTCGAACTCGATGATCTCGCGTCCGTTAGTGGCATAGGCGAACTTGAAACCGAGGATTTCCGCGTATTCCTTTGCTTGCTGCAAACCAACGCTTGCAGATTCCCGGTAGGGTTTCGCTTCAACGACTGCCATCGGGAAGTCACGGCGGTAGCGCAGAATGTAGTCCGCCCGTTTGCCCTCACCTCGCTTGCTTTTGCCGTTGGTCACGACAATGCGCCCATCGGTGAACGTGCGCTGCTCGGTGATCGAGAACGGCGACGTTTCCCATCCTGCTTCACGGAGTTTTGGCGTTACATAGAGTCGGCAGGTATCCGCTTCGTTGTAGTCGAAAGTCATGAAGCCTCAAGGCGTAGACAAAGGACTCAGTAAGGGTAAGGTATTTATTTCCCCACTTAACAGGATACATGAATTTGCCTGAATTTGCCGAAAGATACCGTTCATCTCCGTTGACCAACACGATGGTCTTGTTGATACCGACATATCGCATAAACCGGAAATTTACATTGCGATCCCGGAATCTTCCAGCTCTGAACCGGAATATTCCAGTAGTTTGATGATCCCACTTTGATATGCTGAGTTCATCAGTAAAACCCGGAGCAAACGATGAACCGGCAGTACGCTTTTTCTGAACAACTGAATAGCACGACGGGGGTGAACATCGATGCACGATGAACTGCGCGATACCCCTCCAGCAACCGAAGCCCGCATCAATCTGGTGGATGTCTGCCGCCAGATCATGCGTATTGTTGCGCGTTTGGAAACTCAGTCTTATACTGACAATATTGAACGCCAGACCGCCGAGTGGGGACTCGACGATCCGGCTGACCCCGCGAGTGATGATGACACTGCGCAGGGCTAGACGCATTGTATATCAAGCGCCTTGCTCTTGCCGTATTTTCACTCACGGGAGCAGGGCGTTTTCGTTATCTATATCGGGAAGGAGGAAAACTCAATGCCACGCCCATTGAAACGCCCTGAACAGCCGATTGACCCGTACAAGGCACAGCCCTTGCCATTGGGTCGCCCGGCAGCCGTCTACTACCGCCAGTCGTCTGAGGGGCAGATTGGCAACATCTCCACCACACTCCAAACCATCGACATGATCGAGCATCTGTTGGAGCGCGGTTGGTTACGTGAGAATGTTCACATGATCGATGCCGACGCCGCCGTCAGCGGAACGAAGAAAATTCGTGAGCGTAAAGGCATGTCGCACCTCTACGACCTGATCGAGGCGGGTCAGATTGGCTTGGTCGCGGCACAGGATGTAGACCGCTTCTTCCGTGACGTGACGATGATCGAAACCAATCTCTTCATTGATGCCTGCAAACGCAATAACGTGCAGGTCATGACACCGCGCATGATTTACGACTTCGCACATCCAGTGATGGGTTCGTCGCATATCAAGATGTTCCGCGAGGAAGCGCAGCGTGCTGCCGATTACCTCGAATACCAGATTCGGGGGCGTTTGGTGAAGGCGCGGCACAGCCGGAGCGCGGGTGGTATGTGGTCGGGACGCAAGATTCTGCCTGGCTTCATGGTGGACTGCCGCGCCAAGGTAAACGAGCAGCGCAACCCCGATTTCCGCAAGTACAAGCGGTTTGACCTCTACGCGGACGTGATCCTGCGCTACTTCGAGATTTTCCGTGAGAACAATGGTAATTTGCACCAAACATGTCACCAGATCAATGAACACGGTCCGTACTTCCCCGATATTCCAGAGGGCGCAGTTCCCGATGGCTTCAAGGCGACGGATCATCTCACGCGGCGTTCGCCTTTCACCAAAGGTCTAACCCCCTCGCATACCGGTTTGACCTACATGCTGGTCAACGTCGCGTATATCGGGCACTGGATTCACATGGGCGCGGTCGTGCAGTGGAACAATCATGAGGCAATCATTCCGCTCGACCTGTTCATGTTCGCTTACAACCGTCTTTCACCGACTGACTTTCACGGCGATCCGAACCCGCAGTATGTCCCGTATCGCCCGTGGACGCGCCATGACAAAGCAGAACGTCGTACTGTCACACCGCCCACCTATTCCGGTCTAATCTTCACCGACGATATTCCGCACCTTCCCCACAAACGATTGGCATCGGTGTGGAAGACGGATACCGGGAAGTATCAGTATCAGTTGTACGAATATCATGTGCGCTCGAACGTGTGGAATATCAAGGCATTTATCCTCGACGCGCTGATTGATGAGATGCTGCTCGAACGACTGCGCGCCACGACCATCGATGAATCGGCATGGGCAGCGGCGCTGGCGAGTTTTGAGAACGTCGATCAAGCTGAGGTGCGGCGGTTCAAGGCGGCCATCCGGCAGGCGGAGACGGCGAAGGACAACATCATCGCCAGCTTGGGACTGCTCTCCAACGCGGAGATGGTTGCCCGCGCTCAGGCACACTTCGAGAAGGCAGATTACGAGATCGCCAATTTGCGGATTGAACTCGCGCGGATTGAGTCGGGTAAACAGCGCTCGCGCTCACTCATCGAAGCACGTCCGGCGCTGGAGATGGTGATTGCCCGGTGGGACGATGTGCCGAGCGAGGAAAAGCGGGCGCTGTTCGAGGCATTCGCCTACTACATCAAGGTCAGCAAGATCAGTCGTCATACCAAACAGGCAGTGGTTTACTGGCGCGATGGCACCACTTCACGTCGCAGCACAACCCACAAGAGTCTCGGCTATTTCTGGGAGGAAGAAGACCTGGAGAAACTGCGGGCGATGGTCGAAGGAGATGTTGACCAGTGGATCATCCTGCGCACGTTTCCCGATTATACTTGGAAGGCGCTGCAAGAACGCTATGCCTACAAGTACGGCAACGGTCGCTGGCGCAGCGAGTACGCTGGCAACAAACCCTATGGGCGGTACACACGCTGGCGCGGCACGGAAGAATTCAAAGACCCCAACCTTCAGGCGGCACAAGGAGTGACGAGTGATGGCTCGATTGGAGCCTGCTGCTGTTCTTCGTCGGCTTGTTCATCGTGACGGGCGCGATCGAAACGACCGGGCTGAGCGAGCGGCTGTTTCACCTGATCGAGCCGCTGGTCACGGGCGGGGTCGCGCCGCTCACACTGGCGACGGCGGGGCTGAGCAATCTCGTCTCAAACGTGCCTGCCGTACTGCTCTTCCGCCCGATCGTGCCGGAGCTGGCAGACCCGCAGAAAGCCTGGCTGACGCTGGCGATGGCTTCGACGCTGGCGGGTAACCTGACGCTGCTCGGCTCGGTAGCGAACCTGATCGTCGCCGAAACAGCGCTGCGGCGCGGCGTGCGGCTGTCGTTTTCAGAGTATCTGAAGGCGGGCGTGCCGATCACGATCCTGACGCTGCTGATCGGCGTGCTCTGGCTGAGCGTGACGTGATACTCACCCCTGCCACACCTCAAGAATCGCGCTTGTCACCGCGCGGATCAGCGGCTCATGGCGGCGGTGTGCCAGCGTGACCAGCGACAGCGGCACAGCATACGTCTCTTCTCCCCAGCGGATGATCTCCGGCGCGGCTTCCAGCGCGTCACCTTCCTCCAGCAGCGATACCCCCAGCCCGGCCGCCACCAGATCGCGCCGCGTGCGCTCGTCCTCAGTGGCAGCGCCGCGCTGATATACCAGCCCACGCTGCGCAAATTCGCGCTGAACCAGATAATGGAAAGCGCATGTTTCCTCGCTGGTGATCCAGGGCAGCCGCGCCATATCTTCCCAGCTTGCGCCGATCACCTGCGCTTCCCACTGGCGCGGCACAGCGATCACGAGCGTGGCGCTGGTGATCGGCTGGACGTGGAGCGCGGTATCGGTGACATCCCCGTAGACAAAGCTGAGATCGAGCGTCCCCTGTCGCACAGCGCGCAGCGACTGGGCGCTCGTCCCCTGCCGCAGTTCAACGCTGACACTCGGCGACTGTGCGCGCAGACGCTCAAGGATGGACGGCACACGCAGAAAGGTCAGGCTGGTGTTCAGTCCCAGGCTGATGCTGCCCGCAAGCTGCTGATGGGCGCTGGCGGCGGTCTGCGCCAGGTCACGGGCGGCAGCGAGCGTGTGGCGCGCCTTGATCTCCAGTTCGCTGCCGATCGCGGTGATCTCAACCCCGCGCGAATTGCGCACGAACAACTGCACGCCCAGCTCATCCTCCAGCGCGCGGATCTGCGCGCTGACCGATGAGGGAGTGGTATACAGCCGTTCAGCGGCGCGGCTGATGCTCTTTTCCTCCGCAACCACGATGAACGTGTTCAGTTGATTGAGTTCCATACCCCTGCTCTGCCGTGCTTTCAGCTTTGACGAAACCTGCTTTCGCGAGATGGGCGCTGCGGTGCGATGCGAAAGCCGTGACAATAGTGTGCAGCAAAAAGCCGATCAGGAGCAAGACACATGACGATCCGCTATACATCCCAGGTCGAGGCCACCACGCCTGCCACGCCCGACGAAGCGCACGCCTATTTCAGCCGCAAGCTGCGCTGCGAGACCGACGCCTACGATGTGCATCACGATCTCAGCCGGGGGATCGGCAGTTTTGTGGTGCTGGATGTGCGCAGCCATGCCGATTACCTTGTGGCGCACGTGCCCGGCGCGATCAGCCTGCCCTACGCGCAGATCAGCGAGGCGCGGCTGCGGGAATTTCCTGACGATACGCTGTTCGTGGTCTACTGCTGGGGGCCGGGCTGCAACGGCGCAACCAAAGCCGCCGTCCGCCTGAGCGCGCTGGGTTACGCGGTCAAGGAAATGCTCGGCGGGATCGAATACTGGCAGCGCGAAGGCTACGCCATCGCTCAGGGATCCGGGGAAACGCAGACAGCGCGATAAAACAGAGTCGCTGAACTGCGGATTCCGTAAACAGGCACATCCGCACGTCCATCCTGACCCGTGTCATCTTCGCCGTGATCCTGGTCTTGCTTGGTATCACCAACAACATCCCCCAGTTGATCGGGTTTGCGGTTATCGACGCGCTCGGCGCTGCGGCGGAGCGGCCAGCTCAGCTAAACTGCCGTCTCTGCCAGCGGCTCCACGGAGGCGATCCAGAGCGTCTGCGGAAGCGCTCGCGCTGAACTTCACTCAGGTAGCCGGCGCGGTTGGCGATCAGATCGTCATCCGTGAACCCGAACAGAGTCCGGAGTTCGCCCAGGGTATGCATCATCTGCCTCCCACAGCGTTGAGAGGGATGGCAGGGGCGCTACATCACCTGCCGCACATTATCATAGAGCAGAACGAGCGCCAGCGCGATCACGAATCCGGCAAAAAGCGTGCGCAGGCGGGCAGGATGCAGCCGTGCCGTCAGCCGGACACCTGCAAACGTGCCCACGATTCCCGAAATGACGAAGATCGCGATCACGCCCACATCGATCGTCAGCCCGGTGAGATGTCCAAGAAATCCGGCCAGGCTGTTCATGGCGATGACGATCAGTGATGTGCCGATCGCCTGCCGCATCGGCAGTCCAACCAGCATGACCAGCGCCGGAACGATCAGGAATCCCCCGCCGACACCCAGAAAACCGGTCAGCACACCGACGCCCAGCCCGCTCACGATGGTAATCAGCCAGCCGCGCTGCTGGCGCTGCGAATCCGTTGGCGGCTTGTAAAAGAGCATGATTCCCCCGACCACCAGCATCAGCGCGGCGAAAAGGATCATCAGCACAGAAGGCTCGATCTGCTTCGACCATCCGGCTGAGAGATAAGCCGCGATCATCCCCGCCCCGCCAAAGATCAGCGCCACGCGCAGATTGAGCACGCCATGCAGACGGTGGAAGTATGCGCCAAGCAGGCTGTTTGCGCCGACGATCATGAGCGAAGCGGTCACGGCAGCCTGCGGCGACTGCCCGACGATATAGACCAGCGCCGGGACAGTCAGGATCGAGCCGCCGCCGCCGAGCAAGCCGAGGATAAGCCCGATCGCGAAACCGAGACCAGAATCGATGAGGATAGGAATCACGTTGTGACCTTCGTCGTTATAAGCCGGGGTGGGCATACCGCTCCCCCGGCAAACTTTCTGCGATTGAACGGGCAAAAAGAAGCGAGAAAACCCTGTTCGCTCGCGCCTAATTACGGCTGTGCTGAACCGTTGGCAGCGCGGCCGACCACTGTGCCTTGGTATCCGTCAGATTGACGACATACTTGAACCCATGCGCCCGCAGCCAGCTTGCCGCGATCTGTGAACGGTAGCCTGTGGCGCACTGCGTAACGATGGTGGCATCGCGCGGCAGTTCGCTGGCGTGGCGCGGCAGGTAACCGAGCGTGATATGCTGTGCCCCTTCAATATGCTGCTCGTCATATTCGGTCTGGTTACGCACATCGACGATCACGACGCCATCGCTCGCGATGCGTTCCGCCAGCACATCGGACGAAATGCCCGGCAGCGCCTGCGTATCCTTCGCAACCACATCCGGCAGGAAATAGCCGCCGATCTCATCAATGCCGATGGCGCGCACAGCTTCGATCACTGCGGGAACATCCGCCTCTGAGGGCACGATGAACCAGAACGGGCGCGCAAAATCGACAAACCAGCCGATATACGTGCTGTAGCTGCTGCTCGTCATCGGGATGCTGATCGTGCCGGGCACGTGCGCCGCGGCGAAGGCTTCTGCGCGCCGCAGATCGGCGACGAATTCGCCTTCTGCCAGCAGCGCATCCAGCCGGGCGCGATCATGTCGTTGAGGTTGGGGAAGCTCACTCAGCAGCGCAGGCCCCTGCTTGTTGACGCGCTTCATCTGTGCGAAATAGCGCGGTGGTTCCGGCTGCCCTTCCAGCAGCCATTCCACAAACGCGGCTTCATCAGTGAATTGAAATGCCGGGTTGAAAAGCTTTTCGTAACCGAGCGTCGTGCTTGGAATAGCGCCGAGCGCCTTGCCGCAGGCGCTGCCCGCGCCGTGCCCAGGCCAGATTTGCAGATAGTCTGGCAGGGACTTGAAGCGCTGCACACTGGCAAACTGCTGCCGAGCGCCGGGCTTCTTCGTCCCGGCCGCGCCCGCCGCCGTTTCGAGCAGATCAGGCCGCCCCACATCGCCAACGAAGATGAAATCGCCGGTGAAGACCCCCATCGGCTTGTCTGCCACGGCGGTATCGGTCACCATGAAACTGATATGCTCCGGCGTGTGACCCGGCGTGTGGATCACATCGATGCGGATATTGCCGACCATGAACATATCCCCCTCGCGCACGAGGATGACATTTTCCTGATCGGCATAGGCATACTTCCAGTCGGCAGGTCCCATATCACTCAGGAAGATATTGGCCCCCGCTGCCGCGGCAAGCTCGCGGCTGCCGCTGACGAAGTCGGCGTGGATATGCGTCTCAGCAACATGCGTGATGCGCAAGCCTTCCTTGCGGGCAGCTTCCAGATAGGGTGTGATATCGCGCATCGGATCGACGACCAGCGCCTCCCCCGTTGCCGCACAGCCTGCCAGATAGGATGCCTGTGCCAGTTTTTCGTCATAGAAGTACTTGAGCAGCATCGCAGAGGTCCTTTCTTCTAACGGCTGCCGTGCTCCACGGGCAGGCGCGCCTGCATCCAGCCGATCATGCCGCCGGAAAGATTGTTCACCTTGAAACCCATTTCCGCCAGCCGGCGGGCTGCTGAACTGCTGCGCGCGCCGCTGCGGCACACGCACAGAATTTCACGATCGCGGGGAAGCTCATTCATGCGCCGCTCAAGCTCACCCAGCGGGATGAGATGCGCGCCGGCGATATGCTCGTCACGAAATTCTTCCGGCTGGCGAACATCAAGGATGAAAGGCGGCTGGGCGCTCTTGAGCCGTGTGCTGGCTTCCTTGGCGTTGACGCTTGTGACCGTGCCGCTGCTGCCGGGTGATGCCCATATCCGCTGAAAAAGTGACATTGATCGCTCCACTTCCTGATGTTTGTTTTGACATTTCCTATCATAATCACTTATAGCTCCAATACGCTATACTTGCTGACTTATCTTCAGTGATAAGTTTCAGCTTATATCAGGTTTGCCGATGATCGACCTGCATAAACTTGAGATCTTCGTCCTGGTGGCACGTGAAGGCAGCTTCAGCGCCGCCGCCGAGCATCTGCTGATGACCCAGAGCGGCGTCAGCCAGCACATGCACGATCTGGAAGCGCACTTCGGCACGCGGCTCTTTGAACGGAACCGGCGCGGCGTCTCGCTGACACCCGCCGGCGTCACGCTGAATCGCTATGCACAGCAGATCCTCAGCCTGGTCGCCGAAGCCGAGCAGCAGATCACGGATATCGATCATCTGGAACATGGGCAGATCACGCTTGGCGCAACGCCGGGGATCAGCGTCTATCTGCTGCCGGAATGGATGCGCGAATTCCGCGAGCGTTATCCACGGCTGACGGTTTCGCTTCAGACGGGTGTGACCGCGCAGGTGATCGCCAGCCTGCGCAGCGGGCAGATCGAGCTGGGACTGGTGGAAGGCGAGCTTGACGAAGCGGCTCAGCGGACGATGGGCGTGGCGATCCTGGCGCATGTGCCGCAGTACGTCGTCATCGGTCAGAAGCATGCCTGGTGGGAACGACAGTCGATAGCCCTGCGCGAGCTTGACGGACAGTCGATGATCATGCGTCCGCATAACAGCCAGACGCGGCGCTGGCTGGATGAAACGCTGGCGGCGCACAATATTCGCCCGCGCATCAGCGCCGAGTTCGACAATGTGGAGTCGATCAAGCGTTCGGTCATGAGCGGCGTCTGCCTGACGATCCTGCCGGAGTACGATGTCGCTCAGGAACGCGATCTGGGGCTGGTACGGCTGATCCCGCTGGAGGGGGAACTGCTCACGCGGACGCTCAAGCTGCTGTGGCTGCGTGATCGCCCGCTGTCACCAATTGCGACGGCGTTCATCCGCCATCTGAGCGCGGAATTCCCGGTGTTGAAAACGCTGGTTTAGGCAAAAAAAATGAAGCAGATCAGCAATCGCCGCAGCCGTGCTCATCGACGAACACGCTGACGGCTTCGCCCTCATGCCACGCCATGATACGGCGCTCATACAGGCGGGAAAGCACATCAGCGCGATACACATCGTCCGGCGCGCCACAGCCGATCACCGTGCGGCGCAGCGCCAGCACCCGATCGAAGCGATGGAAAGCGAGATCGAGATCGTGTGTACTGAGGACGATCGTCAGCCCTTCGCGGTTGAGCCGATCGAGCATGTCCATCAGGTCCGCCTGTGCGCTGGCATCCACACCGCTGAAAGGTTCATCGAGGATCAGGATTTTCGCCTGCTGCGCCAGCGCCCGCGCGATGAAAACCCGCCGGCGCTGACCGCCGCTCAGTTCCCCGACCTGTCGGTGCGCCAGAGCTGCCAGATCAACACGGCGGAGCGCCTGATCGACCGCATCCCAGTCCCGCTTGCCGGGGAAGCGCAGCCAGCCGACGCGGCGCACGCCGCCCATCATGACGACATCGCGCACCGTCACGGGAAAATCCCAGTTGACGGCTTCGTGCTGCGGCACATAGCCGATCACGCCCAGATCGGCCGCCTGCTCGATCGTGCCGGAAACCGGATTCAGCAGCCCCATGATCGCCTTGATCAGCGTCGATTTCCCCGCGCCGTTGGGCCCGATCACTGCCAGGCGCTCGCCTTCGCGGATATCGATGCTGACATTTTCAAGCGCCAGATCTCCGCTGCCATAGCGCACACACAGATCGCGCACGCTGAGGATAGTCCGCGCCTCCGCAGGCTTGTGGGGAACATGGGCATGAACCGGATCGGCGGTGGTGGAGATGGCTGCCATAACGCTGGAAAACCTCTTATGAACTGTGCAGAGGATGCACGCAACATGGTGACGAATGTCGCTGAAGATGACAGACGCTGTGAGCAGCGCATTTCTGCCCTGCCCACAGCCAGGCAGACTAAGACGGATTTAGCCGCGTTCAGACAGTGACGACACAATCGTCCATGCATTGTAGCGCATGAAGTCAAGGTATGTCGCCGCCGGGCCGCCGCTGTCGCTGAGCGATTCGCTGTACAGCGACGTGACCACCGCCACACCACTTTCCTGCGCCACCAGCTCAGCCACCCGTGGGTTGGCGCTGACCTCGGCAAAGATCGCCGGCACGCCTTCAGTGCGCACCCGTTCGATCAGCGCTGCCAGCGTCTGCGTATCGACCTCGCCCGCCGCCGTCGAACCGCCAGGCAGCACGGTCGCCGCAACCTCAAAGTGATAGCGCGCTGCAAAATAGCCAAGAAACTCATGATTGGTGATCAGCACACGGCCGGCTTCGTCGGGCAGATGCTCATCGACCATCGCTTCGATCTCGGCGTCGAGCGCCGTCAGCATATCAACGTATTCGGCAGCGTTGGCGCGGTAGGCATCCGCATGAGCCGGGTCCAGTTCAGCGAAAGCCTCGGCAATGTTGTTCGCCCAGATTGCCACATGAAGCGGATTCATCCATACATGCGGATCGCAGACGCCGTGATCATGATCTGCGTGGTCATGATCCGCATGATCGTCGTCATGCGCGTCACATGCCAGATCGTCTTCGCCCGCGATCCCGATCGGTTCAGGGCCGTGATGATGCTCGTGATCAGCCTCACCCTCAGCCATCTCGTCCTCATGATCGTGCGCATGCTCGCCCAGAGGCAGCACGGCGATCCCGTTCGACACAGACACAGCCGGGATACCGCCGCCCACATTCTCCAGCAGCCGCTCAATGAACGTCTCGTAGCCCAGCCCGATCGTCAGCAGCAGATCTGC
>SZPD01000080.1 GCA_030263515.1 Anaerolineae bacterium CFX9
CTGCGGCGCGATGAACGTGCTGTAGGCGCTGGCATCCCCCAATGGCAGGCCGTCCGGCACTGCCGGCGGTTTTGTGACCGGCGCGATCTGCTCCGAGCCGTCATCGACGATCGGGAAGCCGGCGTTGATGTGATAGAGCAGCATGTGATCGGTCGGCATCCAGCCGGCATTCTCGATTTCGTCGTGCATGAAGAAACGCGCTTCGCCCAATCGGGCGGTGTAGCGCCGCGTCAGCACCAGATTTTCGCCGTATGCCTGCGCCTGTACGACCCGCCCGACCGCTTCGAGAATGCAGTCATCGCCTTCCCATCGTTCACCATATGAGATGAGCTGGCCGGGCAGCAGCGCCATCCGGTCATGCACCCCATAGGTTTCCTGGGCGCGCGCGGGGAAATGAAAGTGGGAAACATCCGCCGTTTCCGGGTTGCCGATGTGGAGCATGCCGCACGAGTTGTTCAGCCCGCCCAGCGCCGTGCGCAGCCAGCCGAACGACTCCTGCTGCTCGAAGTACCACGGCCCCGGAAGCATGGTCGAAGGGATCCATGCCAGAGACTGACCCCGGTAATCACAGTAGCCCACGTCCATCCCGCGCTCGATGGCCACCTTGAACTGAAGCCCTGCGCCAGTACGAAATTCCAGATAACGCACTCCACGAGAGACACCGTCGGCGCTCTCCAGCAGCATCACGCCACCGACCTGCGAAATATGACCGATGCGCCGCATCAGTTCTGCGCGTGTGTAATGCTTTCCCCAAAGTGTCGGCATGTGCTTCCCCCCCAGTCTGTCATCGTCAGCGGCGCAGCAGCCACTGCCGGATCTCGTTATCGGCGGCGCTGGCATCGAGCGGCAGTTGGATCCATTCGCGGCGCGCCACTGCCAGATGAACGGCGGAGAGCAGTTCAAAGGCACGGTAGCCGTCCCAGCCCGTAACCAGCGGGGCTTCTTCGCCGCGGATCGCCTGCGCGAAATTCTCAACAATCCCCATGTAGCCGCCAAATTCCTCGTCAAAGAGCAGCGTGTTCGGCATCACCGGACGCCAGGACTGCGCGCCGCGCGTCTCACTCTCGTAGACGATCAGCTCGTGCTGATCCTCAACGGCACACCATGCGTGATCGGCGTAAATTTCCACGCGCTCCCACGGCTTCAGGCTGAGGGCGCTGGCGCTGGTCGTCAGGCTGCCGACGGCCCCGCTGGCAAAGCGCAGCGCCGCCGCCACATTATCGACCGGATAACGCGCCTGCGTGCCACCATAGCGATTGACCCCTGCCGCGCTGACTTCGCTCACATTTCCCATCAGGTAGAGCGCCAGGTCAAACAGATGGATCGTGCCGCTTTCCAGCAGCGAAACGTAATCGTAGCCAAGATTGAACTTGCCGACGAAAAGCGCCGGATCGCGCAAAATGCCGCTTTCGATCAGCGTGCGGACGCGGCGATAGGGTGGCGAATAGCGTTTGTTGGCGACGGTCATCAGGATGCATCCGGCGGCGTCCGCCGCCCGGCACATCTGCGCGGCATCCGCCAGCGATCGGGCGATCGGCTTCTCGACCAGCACATGCTTCCCTGCTGCAAGGCAGGCCAGCGTATGCTCGACATGCAGCGCATCCGGCGAGAGCACCAGCACGCCGTGCAGCTCTTCCTGCGCCAGCATGTCCAGCGGATCGGGGTAGTAACGCGCGCCGGTGATCGCGGCGACTTTCTCGCCATGCTCTGCGCGGGGTTCAGCAAAGCTGACCACGCTGATCGGTTCCCAGATCATCCGCAGCCGCGCCACCGCCGGGAAATACTTCGACTGTGCCACGCCGCCCGCCCCGATGATCCCCAGGCGAATCGGCGGGCGCGCCGCCCGCGCCTCGTCTTTCCCGACGCCGTAAACATCCCCCCGGTGAAAGGCTTTTTCGATCGGCGTGTGCCCGTAAGTGTCGTCAAATTCGATCATCGGCGTGCCAGCCTGGCGCTGAACGCGCCGAAGAAGAGGGCAAGTAGAATGGCGAGCGCCTTGTAAACGGCGATCTGCGCATCGAGCATGCCCAGATTGCCCAGCCCGTTGTTCAGCACGGCGATGAACAGCCCGCCGATCAGCGTTCGGCGCAGCGAACCTTCTCCCCCCTGAAACGGATTGCCACCGATGATCACGGCGACGATCGCATCCAGCTCCAGCCCGAAAGCGGCGTTGGGCGCGGCGGCTCCCAGACGGCTGATGGTGACGATCGTTGCCAGCCCGACGAGGACGCCGAACATGGCGAACATCATCAGCTTGTATCTGCCCACCGGAACGCCGGCCTGTACTGCGGCATGTTCATCACTGCCGATGGCGAAGGTGTAGCGCCCCAGCCGCGTTCGATTCAGGATGAACGCTCCGACGATGAATGCCCCGAAGGCCAGAAAAACCGCCGGGCTGAAGGCGCTGATCAGCGGGCGTGTGAGAAAATCGAGAAACGGATCGCGCAGCGAGATCGAGTTTGCACCCGTCAGGCTGACGGCCAGCCCGCGCGCCCAGATCCAGCAGGCGAGCGTTACGATCAGCGGGTTGATCCCTGCCCGCACGATCAGCACAGCGTTGAACAGCTCCACGGCGATGGCGGCGGCGAAGCCGACCACGATCCCGATCAGCAGGCTGCCGGTTGCGCCGGTCACCCCTGCGATGACGACGCCGATCAGCGCGATGATCGACGCTGGAGAAAGATCGATATGGCGCGAGATGATGGCAAACGTCATCCCGACCGACACCAGCAGGATGGGCGCGTTCTGCTCCAGCAGCGTACCGATGTTGTCCAGCGTCAGGAAGCGGCTGTTGAGCGCGCTGAAGAGCAGCATCAGCACGAACAGCGCGATCAGCAAGCCGTTTTCGGCGAGCAGCCGCCCCAGGCGAACACGGCGATCCGGTGACGTGGACAGGGCGCTCACAGGCTGCGTCCCCGCTGTGTGAAACGGTCAACCAGCACAGCGGCGAGTACCAGCAAGCCGGTGACTGCCTGCTGCCATTCGGTGGGAATGCGGCGGATAGTCATATAGTTGAGCACCATATAGACGACGAATGCGCCGATCAGCGTTTTTTCCACCCGCCCGATGCCGCCGGTCAGCCGTGTGCCTCCCAGCACGACGGCCGCGATGGTGTAAAACTCGCTGCCCGCGCCGAGATTGGGGCTGACGACGCCCGTAGAGGCGATCATCAGCATGCCGGCGATACCTGCCGTAAACCCGCAGATCGTGTATGCCAGAATGCGGATCCTGCGCACGCGCACGCCGCACAGCCGCGCCGCAACCGGGTTGCCGCCAACGGCGTAGACGCGCCGCCCGAACTGCGTCTGACGCATCAGAACGGCGAAGATCAGGTAGAGGACAAAGACGATGATCACCAGCAGCGGCAGCCCCGGCAGAGTGATCTGGGGGATGCCGGGTGTGCGGGTGACCGCGATGTACTCAAAAAATGGATCCGTCACCCGGATCTGGGCATTGTTGATCAGCACCAGCGCCAGCCCGCGCACGCCGATCAGCCCGGCAAGCGTAGTGATGACCGGGCTGATGCCGATCACTTCGATGATCAGCCCGTTCAGAAAACCGACCAGCACCGCCGCGCCCAGCCCTATGATGATGGCGACCGGGGTTGGCGTTCCCCCTGCGATCTGCGCTGCCGTCAGGCTGCCCGCCAGAAAGAGTATGGAGCCGACCGACAGATCGATTCCACCGATCAGGATGACGATCGTCATGCCGATCCCAAGCACAGCGATGACGGACATCTGCCGGAAGATATTGAAGATATTCTGTCCGCTGAGGAAATTCTGCGCCGTCAGCCCGAAGATGATCAGCAGCAGCAGCGCCACAACGAGCATGCTGTTTGCGGCGGCGAGATCGCGCAGCCGCAGCCACGCCGGTGAGGACTGCTGTGTCATGGTCGGCGTCTGGGCGCTCATGCAGAAACTCCTGTTCGACTCCCTTGCAGCGCCGCGGAGATCGCCGCTTCGGAGATCGCCGGGCGTGTGAATTCGCCGGAGATCTCCCCCTTGTACATCACGACGACACGGTCTGAGATGCCGAGAATTTCGACCATTTCTTCCGAGACGACCATGATCGCCTTGCCAGCCGCCGCCAGATCGCGCAGTTGGTCGTAGATTTCCGCTTTCGCGCCGACATCAATTCCCTGTGTTGGTGCGATGAAGATCAGCAGTTCGAGATCGCGCAGCAGCCATTTGCCGAGGATCACCTTCTGCTGATTCCCGCCGCTGAGCGTCCATGTTTTGGTATGAATCGATGTCGTCTTGATGCGGAGCCGTTCGACATACTGCCCGGCGGCTTCGGCTTCACTGCGACTGCGGTTGAAGATCCCCCAGCGCCGGAAAAAATCCAGCGAGGGCAGGGTGATATTGTCCCGGACGCTCATCTCCAGCACGAGTCCCTCGGTTTTGCGATGTTCGGTCAGCAGTCCGATTCCGAGCGCGATCGCCTGCCGGGGCGATGTGATCAGCGTCGGTGTGCCGCGCACGCGGATCACCCCGCTGACCTCTGGCATCAGCCCGAACAGGGCGCGCGCCAGCTCATTCTGCCCCGCGCCGAGCAGCCCGGTCAGCCCGACGATCTCGCCCCGGCGCAGCGTGAGATCCACAGAACGCACGGCGCGCCCAACGGAGACTCCCTCAAGCTCGACCAGGATTTCGCCCGCGGCTGTCTGTTCCTTTTCGGCATGGAAGAACTGTTCCGGTTTTTCGCCCAGCGTCAGCTCGATCAGATCCGCATCGCTCACCCCGCCGAGCGGCAGCGTGCTCACAACGCGACCGTTGCGCAGGACGGTAGCATGATCGCAGTGGGTGAGGATTTCCTTGAAGCGGTGGGAAATATAGATGATGGCGATCCCTTCCTGGCGCAGACGGTGCAGGATGGTGAAGAGCAGATCCGTCTCTTCTTCGGCCAGCGCGGCGGTCGGCTCATCAAGTACCAGGATCCGGGGTTCGTAGCTGAGGACGCGCGTGATCTCAACGAGCTGCTGCTGCGCCAGCGGCAGGCTGTCTACGCGGGCATGGATATCGATGCCGCTGACTCCCAGCCTGAGCAGGATGTCTTCTGTGCGCTGGTAGATCGCGCGCTCGTCAATGACTGCGCCGCCGGGTTCGCGTCCCAGGAAGATGTTCTGTGCCACTGTCAGCTTGGGGACGAGACTGAGGTCCTGATAGACGACGCCGATCCCCTGCCGGAGCGCGTCTCGCGGCTGCCCGAAACTGACGGTTTTGCCCGCCAGCCGGATCTCGCCCGCATCCGGCGTGTAGACGCCTGCGAGGATCTTCATCAGCGTGCTCTTGCCCGCGCCGTTCTGCCCGATCAGCGCATGGATCTCGCCGGCGCGCGCGCTGAAATCAACCTGATCGAGGGCGATCAGACCGGGAAAGCGCTTGACGATCCGGCGCATTTCCAGCAGAGGGAGGATCGGGTCGGGTGGTGGTGTGGTCAAAATAAATCTATGCCTGTGTGTTCAGGAAAAAGTGTATAAGTGGGCTGTGACTGCCTCACGCCCTCAGAGCGATCCGGGAGCGTGAGGCAGATGATTCTAGCAGGATGCGCCGATTTTAGCTGCCAGCGGCCAGATCGGCGTAGGCATCGACGATCGTCCCGACGGGAAGCTCAAACGGGAAGCTGGAGATGTTGTTGGCGAGATCCTGAGAGAGAAGCTGGAAGCCCGCCAGATTCTCGGTCGTGACCATAGCCCCCGGCATGTAATAGGTTGACGGGAAGGTGATCCCGCTGGCGACCAGGTATGCTGCATACACGTTCCAGAAGCCGTTGTACTGTGGCAGCAGGGCGACGGTGCTGTTGAGAGAACCGTCTGCTACGCCTGCCAGCCCGATCTCCGTGCCATCATACGAGACGAGCAGGATATCGTCGCGCCCGGCGCGCGCCAGCACGTTGGCGGCAGGCACGGTCAGCGAGTCGCTCAAGCCGTAGATCAGGTCAAGATTCGGGAAAGCAGTCAGCCAGTTTTCCGTCAGCGCCACAGCGCGGTCGGCTTCCCAGTTTCCGGTGGACTCGGCAGCGACGACGGTGATGTTCGGGTACATCTCGATCACGTCGGTGAAGCCGCCGGCGCGATTGGTGTTGATGTCCTGTCCCAGCGCGCCGAGCAGAATGGCGACTTCGCCGCGCGGCTCTCCATATTTCTGGGTGAGAAGCTGGACGGCGTACTGAGCGACCAGACTGCCGTTGACGCGCTCCTCAAAGCCGAGCACTGTCGCGCAGCCGTCCATGTAGCTGAACAGGCACACGACCGGGATACCTGCCGCTGCGGCGCTTTCCATCGCCGGACCGAAAGCGTTGGCGTCCAGCGGATTGATGGAGATCGCATCCACGCCCTGATTGACAAGGTCTTCAAACGCGGCTACCTGACGGGTGACATCGCCTTCGCCGCTGGTGACGATCAGCTCAAAGCCATTGCGGCGGGCGGCTTCCTGCCCACCCTCAACCTGCGCGATCCAGAAGGGGTTATCCGTGCCGAGCTGCACCAGACCAATGCGCAGAGGGGCTTCCTGAGCGCTGGTCAGTCCGACGCCGAAAACGAACAGGCAGCCGATGACGAGGAGCAGTAATCCAGATTTTCTGTTCATGACGAGCCTCAACTTTTTTAGACAGAATGCCGTTTCATTTATGCCTGCGATCTGATGGAACTTTTCGTCCCCACGCGCGACTCGGAATCGAGCAGATGATCGATGATCGCCTGGTACGCGCCGTCCGCGTCCCGGTTCCGGATCGCCTCCGTGAGCTTCACATGTGCTGCCAAACCCCTTTCTACCGCACCAGAGACCAGATAACCTTCCGCAATCACTCCTCTCAGTTGATCGACGAGTGGCTCAAGCAGTACGTCCAAAAACGGGTTATGCGTCGCTTTGGCGATGGCGAGATGAAAATCCAGGTCAGCCTGCGACCACACCGCGATATCGTGCATGCCGCTGCGCATGCGTTCCAGGCAGTTTTCCAGCCGCGCAATATCATCAGCATCGGCGCGCAGGGCGGCGAGGCGCGCGTTCTCGCCTTCGAGGCTACGCCGCGCTTCATACAGCGCCGCGATCGACTCGTGTGCGCCGAGCAGGCGGATATAACGCCCCAGCGCACTGCTGGTCGGGGCTCCACTGGGCGGCGTGACATATGCGCCGCTGCCATTGATGATCTCGATCAGACCGCGCGCCTGAAGATAGCGGAATGCTTCCCGCACCACGTTCCGGCTGACCTCGAACTGATCGGCAAGCTGCTGCTCGGACGGAAGCTGAACGCCCGCCGCGAATTCGCCATGCACGATGGCGCTTTCGATTTCGTCGGCGATGCGTTCCGGCAGGCGTTTATGCGTCAGTTTGCTGAATGTCCTCATATGACCCGTTCTGCTATAGAGCTGTTCTACAGGTACAGTACTCCGAATTGATAATCATGTCAAGATTTCGCGCCTGTTTTCCACCATCCGGAAACTGCGAACGATGGGGCTTGCATTAGAACAATTTTTCGTATATCCTATGTGCAACCGTTTAGTTGCATATAGGAGTGTTGCTGATGGAAACCATCGCTATTGAACGCAGTATCTGGATCAGGGCTTCACGCGAGCGCGTCTGGGAAGCGCTCACCGATCCCGCTCAGGTGGCACAGTGGTTTTCGCCCGGCGCATTGTTCCGCTCAACCGGGAACGGCGCTGGCGCGCGCCTCTACGTTGAAAATCCGGAGACCGGAGCCGAGATCTATGTCCAGATCCTCGAAATCGCCGATCGTCCGCACCGGCTGGTCCTGCGATCACAGCCGGAACCGCCGGAACCTTCGTTCATCACCAGCTATACGCTGACGGAGGAAAATGACGGCACGCGGCTGAAATTTCTCTTTTCCGGTTACGAGGCGCTGCCTGAGGAGATCCGCCAGCAGATCATGGATGAGAACGCGGCAGGCTTTGAGCTGATGCTGGGCAATATCAGGGCATTCATTGAGGGGATGCCGCTGCCTAACCCACAGGGATTCTGAGATGACGACGCCGAATACGCTGGAACGCAGCATCTGGATCAACGCCCCACGCGAACGAGTCTGGCGCGCGATCACCACAGACACGGAGATCATGCGCTGGTGGGGGGGCGATACCTGGATCATCGAGGAACTGGCCGTGGGCGGAAGGATTCAGTTTGGCAAGCCGGACGATCTGATGAACGCGGCGATCGCTGTTCTTGATCCCCTGAACGAGTTTGCCATCGAGTGGCCGGCGCAGCCGCAGTATCATATGACGCCGATCTACACCGTCTTCCGGCTGGTGGAAGAAAACGGGGGCACGCGCCTCTACGTGCAGGAGACCGGCTTTGAACACCTGCCCGCGGAAATCCGGCAGCAAAATTACGACTCGACCGCCAGCGGCTATGATACGGTGCTGGCGAACCTGAAAGCCCTTCTGGAGGGAGGTGAGTAACCATCGTGGACATGGCGCCGATTTTCACCGCGCTTGCCGACCCGACGCGGCGCGATCTGCTCGTTCGCCTCGCGCAGAGCAGCCCGAAGACGGCGACTCAGCTTGCAGAAGCCTTCCCGATCACGCGGCAGGGGGTGCTGAAGCATCTCAATATTCTGGAGGAAGCCGGGCTGGTCGCCATCCAGCAGGTCGGGCGCGAGAAGCGCTATACCCTCACGCCTGAACCGCTGGAAGATGTTGGCGCATGGATTCGGCAGCTTGAACAGCTCTGGGATGAGCGGCTGCTGCGCCTGAAGACGATGATCGAGGATGAGATCCCCGGCGAGTGACGCGCCGGACGAAACTTTTCATACGGGCGATGGATGTTTGCCGCCTCTCGCAGCGTTCATTCGCCCGCTTTCTGCGCGCCGTTCCTTTTCCCCGCGCTCGTACCTGACAGATGCCAGACTTTTACCTATTCCTGCGTGATCACAAAATCGCTGAACTTGGCTTCAAAACCATTGCCAAGCGGCGCGGCGGCCATCAATCCGACTTCGAGCGTGGGCGCTGTGGAAAGATACCCCTGCCGGATCAGGGTGAAGCTGACGCCGTCGAGCGAGTACGACACCTCAATGGCCTCTGCGATGCGTTCGACGCGGAACCAGACCGCCGCCGGACGCTCCGCCAGAGGCAGGATCGACCAGTCGGAAAACTCGCGGGTGATCACTGCGCTGGCGTTCATCGTGCCATCGACGTATTCGATGCCACATTTCATCCAGATCAGCGCATTCTCACGCACCATCAGCCCTGCCTGATCATACTGATCCGCATAAGCGCCGCTCACGCGGACAGTCGCCGTGAAGTCGCCAGTCACACTGCGATAATAGAAATTGCCGTTATCGGTGATATAGGTGTGACGGGTATAGCGCCAGAAATCAGTCTGCGCGCCGGCGGTCATGGTGATCTGGCTGTCGGTTTCATGCCAGGCGGGTGGCTCGTTATACCACTGCATCTTGTCCTGTTCCTCTCTGGAAGGCTGACTTCCCCGCCGTGTAGTGTATCACTGAACTGCGGCGGCGTATGAATTTTATATAAAATCGGGAGATGAATCTGCAATTCATGGTATGTTCAAGATAGACACATCGGGCGCAAAAAACGCGACTTCAAGATCAGTGTTTGCAACAGAGATGTCCATAATACAATGATGTTGAATGATGCTGCGGCTTGTGTGCAGCATCCAATAGAGAAATGAAGTCTGGCAATGAAACGCATTTCCCGGCACTTACTTATCTTCACACTCATCCTTCTGATGACCGGTTTGCTGGCGCTCAACGTCGTCTCGGCGCAGACGGGCGCGCCAACCGGGACCTGCCCGGCGGTGGTGGAGCGCGCGCTTCAGGAACTGGAAGCCAACTGTACAGGTCTGGGACGCAACAGCGCCTGCTATGGCTATAACCGCGTCAGCGCGACCTTCAGCCAGCCTGTGGAGGAGGGCTACTTCAGCCTGCCGAGCGATCGCGCGGATCTGATCACGCTGGATACGATCACCACCGCGCCGATGTCTGTCAATGAAGAAGAATGGGGGATCGCCCTGCTCAATGCGCAGGCGAACCTGCCCGGCACGCTTCCCGGTCAGTCCGTCACGTTTGTGCTGCTCGGTGATGCCAGCGTGACCAACGCCGTGCCGCCGGAGGAAGCTGTTCTGCCGGTTGATCCGATCCGGGTGATCACGGCGTCGGATGCGCTGCTGCGCACCGGACCGGGGGATAACCGAAATCTCGTCGCCGGGACGACTATTCCGGCAGGGACTGAGCTGGATGCTGATGCGCTGAGCGCAGACAGCCTGTGGACGCGCGTCGTCTATGAAGAACTGGGCGGCTGGATCCGCGTCAACACGCTCGAAACGGCCGATCTGAGCGCGCTGCCCGCCCTGAGTGACGATGCGCGCACGCCGATGCAGGCGTTCCTGTTCCGCACTGGTTTGCAGTCGCCGCTGTGCAGCGAAGCGCCCAACAGTGTCGTCGTGCAGGGACCCCGGAACACGGAAATCGACCTGAACGTCAATGGGGCGGATATCAACGTCGGTTCGACGATCCAGCTTTCCAGCGTCTTTGGCAACCCGCAGACGATCCTTGATCAGCTCGATCTGCCCGATGATATTCGGCAGAAGCTGGCACAGGGGGAGGCGGATGGCGAGGTCTGCCAGTTGATGCGGCTGGTCGTGGTGAGCGGCGAAGTGCTGCTCAACGAAGGGACGTTCACGCTGCCGCAGGGCTATGCTGCATGGGCGGTTTTCTGCGCCGATCTGGAAGAGCTTCCTGAAGGCGAGGATGGGCAGTTCACGCAGGCGCAGCTTGGGCGCTTCTTCGCGCGGATCAATTTTGCCAGTCCGTGGGGCGCGGTTCGCCCGCTGACGATGGAGGAGTGGGAAGAACTGCGCGTCCTGGAGCGTATCCCGCTCGGCACGATCAACTATCCGATCGACATCCCGGATTTTGTCGCCCTGGTTCCCACCCCAACGCCGACCTTTGTGCCCGCGCCGTTTGGTGCGGCGGGTACAGGTGGCACGCCGACCATTTTCAACCCGGCGGCAGGCGCTTCTGGTCAGTCCGCCATCGTGGGGCAGGCATTTGCCATTCCATTTGCTGTCACGCTGCTTGATGCGGAAGGCAGCCCGGTCGCCGGCGTGCCGGTGTATTACACCGCGCCGTCCAGCGGCCCTTCGGGCACGTTTGCTGGCGGCGGGAACACGGCACAGGTCACCAGCGGGCCGGACGGCACTGCGACCGCGCCGACCTTCACCGGCAACACGGCAGCAGGCACGTATACCGTCACCGCCAGCATGGGCGGTTTCGTCGCCCAGGCGGACAAGCCGATCTATATGCGCATCGATCGCGGCGCACACTCGGTCATGGCGCAGGTGACGCCGATCGCCACCTTCACCGTGACCAACACCGCGGGCGCGGCAAGCGGAGCCAGCAGTTCCAGCGGCAGCGGTCAGTCTGCGGTAGTGCTGACGCCGTTCAGCAGCCCGATTCGTGTGTGCGTGGTCGATGCCTTTGGCAACCCGACCACCAATGTCGGCGTGACGTTCAGCGCGCCTTCAGCAGGGGCATCCGGCACGTTCGGCAGCGCGCTTTCGGCGAATGTTCAGACGGGAGGCGATGGCTGTGCGACCGCGCCGACGCTCACCGCCAACGCCATCGCCGGCGGCTGGACGCTGACCGCCAGCATCAGCGGCGTCGGTTCACCAGTCAACTTCAGCCTGACCAATCTGCCCGGCGGCGCTCCGGTTGAATACCTTGAGGCAGTTCAGGGTGTCGAGCAGAACACCTTTGTCAACACGCCGTTTGAGTCGCCGCTGGTGGTGCGCGCGTGGGGACCCGGAGAAAGCATCGTCTCCGGCGCGGTCATCACTTTCAGCGCCCCCGGCAGTGGAGCCAGCGCGACGCTCTCATCGACCACCGCTGTCACCGACAGCCAGGGTTTTGCGCAGGTCAATGCCACTGCGAACGGGATCGTCGGCAGTTACATCGTCACGGCGACGGCGGCCAGCGGCGCATCGGCAGACTTCTACCTGTACAATTCGCAGGATTACAGCGGCTATACGCTGACGATCATCGGTGGTGACGAACAGAGTACCGTGGTGCAAACTGCCTTCGCCAACCCGATCATCGCGGAACTGCGCGACGCTTCCAACCAGCCTGTGCCCAACAGCCTTGTGTATTTCAGCGCGCCATACAGCGGCGCGTCCGCCCGGTTTGGCGAAGGCTATCCGGGGAATTTTTATGAGGCGGTGACGGACACGAACGGGCGCGCAACCATCAGCGAGGCTTACGCCAACTCGACTGCCGGAACCTACACCGTCGATGTGTACTGGAGTGAATATTCCGGCGTATCGAC
Organism: Anaerolineae bacterium CFX9; assembly: GCA_030263515.1. GTDB lineage: Bacteria > Chloroflexota > Anaerolineae > Aggregatilineales > Phototrophicaceae > Flexifilum. The sequence continues at coordinate 12,293 of SZPD01000080.1, forward strand.
CTCGTTCCAGCTCACCAATGAGCCGGATTATCCCTCGCAGATCATCGCCTACTCAGGGAGTGGTCAGACGGCGGAGGTGGGGACTGTGTATGCCGCGCCGCTGGTGGCGCTTGTGATGGACAACTATGGAAACCCCGTCCCCAATGCTGAAGTCGTTTTCATCGCGCCGTTTGATTACTACTGCTGCCAGACCGCAGGCACGCAGGATGGGCTTGCGACCGTCTATTTCGCCAGCACAGAGGGAACCGATGATTACGCGATCACGGATCAGAACGGACTGGCGACTTCCTCGGAAATGCTGGCAAGCTGGTTCCCTGGTGAGTTTGCTGTGGAGGCGTATGCTGGCGAGTTCCAGCCTGCGTACTTCACCCTGGAGAATACCAGCGGTGAAAGCGGCATCCCGACCGATATGTATGTGACCAGCGGCTTTTCACAAACGACGACCGTCGGCACAGGCTTCCCAACCTACATTGAGGTGCTCGTGGTCGATTCGTATGGCATCGGGGTTCAGGGCGTATCGGTCAGTTTCTCTGCGCCGGGGAGCGGCTCACCGGGAGCCATTTTTAACGGCGTCGATAACGATGAAACTGTGATCACGGACTTCTATGGCTATGCCAGTGTGACCGTCAGCGCCAACACTACTGCGGGCTACTATGATATTCAGGTTTCCAGCGCTGCCGGGTCGGAGTATCTGTCCTATGAAAATGTGGCGGGCAGCCCGGCCTCGGTAAGCATTCTTTCTGGCGACGGGCAGATCGTGGAAGTTGGGCAGCCCTATGCCCCGATGATCGTACAGGTGCTGGACAGCTACCTGAATCCGGTTCCCGGCGCAGAAGTCGTCTTCGCACATGTCTCGGGCCCGGAGACTTCACCGCTGACGGATACGCAGTACACTGATGTGTCTGGCGAAGCTGCCAGCAGCGCCTTTGTGGCGGGGACGAGTGTCGGGGACGTTCAGATCGATGCATCCAGCGGCAGCGCATCCGTCTCTTTCTTCCACTCGAATGTGCCCGGCCCGCTGGCATCGCTGAGTGTGGTGGGCGGAACCGGCCAATCCGCGCTGATTGACGAAGACTTCTCCGAACCTGTCGTCATCATGGCGCAGGATTCGTATGGCAACCTGGTTGAAGGCGCGACGGTGAGTTTCAGCAATACCGGGTCGCCAGCCGTGATCGATTTCTCGGCCTACGGTTCGAGCGCTGTGACCGATCCGAACGGGATGGCATTTCTCACCGTCAGAGCCGGCAGTGTCGAGGGCACGGCTTCCATCATCGCCGAGTCCAATGGCATCTTCTCGTCAGAGATCACCTTTACCATCACATCCAGCTAACGGCGAATGGGTCTGCTGCCTGTGAACGTGTATATGCGGTAACATAAAACGAGTCCTCTCAGAATTCGGAGGACTCGTTTTTTTCGTCCGTTGTGAGCGTAGCTGACGGCAGTTCCTCGCCCCGCTCACTGTGTGAGCTTCTCTTTCCCACGCTGCGAAACGACCCCTGTGTTTCTCTCCTTCTTCGCCGCCTGCCTGGAAAGAAGGGGCAGGGGATGAGGGGACTTCGATCGGCTCAGACGAAGATGATCTGCGCTTCGTCGGCGATCTCCAGAAACTCCATCGCGCCGAGCACTTCTGCATACTCCACGAGATCGGCTTCCTTCAGCTTCATCATGTCCATCGCCATCTGGCAGGCGTAAATCTTCGCGCCCGCTTCATGCAGCATGTCGAGAAATTCCGGCACGGGTGGAAAGTCGAGTTTGGCGATTTCGCGCCGCATCATCTCGGATGCCATTGCCGACATGCCCGGCAGCCCGCCCAGCATCGTCGGGATATGGAACCACGGATGCATATTCGGGTTGCCGACTGTGGCGACGTGCAGATTGTCCATCTTCTTTTTGGTGATGATATCCATCCCCCAGAAGGTGAAGAACAGGTGTGCCTCGATGCCGCTCATGCGCGCGGCGTTCGCCAGGATCAGCGGCGGATATGCCATATCGAGCGAGCCTTTTGAGCAGATGATCGCCAGCTTGCGCTGTTTCTTCGCCTCAGCTTTCTTGCGGCGTCCGAGCTGTTGTGTCTCCGGGGGTGTCGTGAGCATTTCGGTCATGATCGTGCGCCTTTCGTCGC
>SZPD01000081.1 GCA_030263515.1 Anaerolineae bacterium CFX9
CTGTTTCAAATGCGACCGCTGCAAAGCGCTTGTCTGAGCTGAACGGGATCTCGGCAAGGCGTTCATGGTTATTCAGCACCTGCTGAGGGGGAAAACCGAGCTTGTGACTGAAGAACAGCAGCGCCACATCCATCGCGTCGCCCTGATGTTCCCATGTGCCAGCTTCTTCGCGGATTTCCGCTGCATTACACATCACACCGACAATGGCGATCTGGCGCAGGTGCTCAAGTTCCTCCATGGTCAGCGGCTGGTCAGCATGGGACGCTGCCTTGATCTCTCCGTTGGGCTGATAGCCTTCGCCGGTGACCGTGTACCTCGCGCCGTCGGGTGTGACGATCTGACGCACCGTCTGCTGATTGACTGTCAGCGTGCCGGTTTTATCGCTGGCGATCAGCGTGCAGCTTCCCAGGCTTTCCACCGTATTGAGGTGACGGACGATGACGTTGCGCCGGGACATCCGCTGTGTGGCGATCGACAGCACGACGGTCAGCGCAACGGGCAGCCCTTCGGGAATAGCGCTGACAGCCATCGCCACGACGATCAGAAAGACATCGCCGATTTCCACTCCCTGCGCCAGCAGGATCAGCCCCAGAACGACCGCGATCAGCAGGATGATGACGCCGATCTGACGCGCGAATTTTTCCATGCGCAGCACCAGCGGCGCTTTGCCAGCGACCTCTGAAGTAATGGCGTGGGCGATTCGTCCTACTTCGGTGGCGCTTCCCGTCGCGATGACCACCCCCAGCGCGCGACCGTGCGTGACGATGGCGCTCGCAAAGGCGAGGTTTGCTCTTTCACTGACGATGGTAGCTTCCGGCAGCAGATCGCAGCGTTTTTGTGCTGCAATCGACTCGCCTGTCAGAAATGACTCGTCTATTGCCAGCGAGTGAACCTCCAGCAGTCGAAGGTCTGCGGGAACCCGATCTCCGGTTTCGAGCTGAACGATATCTCCCGGAACCAGTTCCTCGGCGGGGACGATGGCAAAGTGTCCATCCCGGCGCAGGCGCGCCTGTGTCCTGACCAGTTTTTGCAGGCTGTGAGCGCTTTTCTCGGCACGCCATTCCTGAGCTGCGCCGATGCCCGCGTTGAGCACAATCACCCCGAAGATGAACGCCGCGTCCTTGTAATCCTGAAGCAGAACGGCGACCGTGCCGGCCGCGATCAGGATGTAGATCAGCGGGCTGGCGATCTGGTGCAGGATGATCTGAATCAGCGTGGGCGGTTTGCTGGCAGGAAGCACGTTGTAGCCATAGGTTTCCAGCCGATGATGCGCTTCTTCCGTGCTGAGTCCCTGAATTGTTGTGTTGAGGTGGTCAAGGACAGCTTCTTCAGGCAGGGCGTGCCATGGAGTATCCTGCCGTGTGACAGCAGGTGGGGCTGTCGTCATGTTCATCACATCCTCCCATCCGCCGTGTAGTGTGGCAGCCGGGGCAGATGTCAGAGGGCGAGGCAGACATATGGCTTTGATGCTGCACCCGATCGGTGTAGCGCGTCCGATCTGTGCTGTGGGCAGGCGCTGAGGCTCGCCTTCAGACATGCCGTGCTGGCGTGCAATCGCCGGATCTGACCAGGATAGAACGCCACACAACACGCATTTATTCGAGAGATATCAGCAACGTCAATCGACTGACGTGCATCTTCATTGTACGGGCTGAGTCATCTGCTGTCGTCTGACATTCGTCCTTGCCGAAACAGACCTTTGGCAGATTTTGTGCGTGTTCAGAGGCGATATGAAACACGCTGGCGTCAGGCGGTGTCACAGGTCAGAATACGTATCCCATACAGAGAGATGACGACGAATCGTTTCATCAGAGAATCTTCAGGAAGGGTGGGCAGAGTGGCAAAGCGGGTGCAGTTTGATTTTGAGGTTGAATTTTCGAATGGCGGCGGGCTTCAGGGACAGGATTTCCGCCTTGATATCGCTGGCGATGACATCTCTGATGAGGCGCTGGCACAGTATCTGATCGCTGATCTGCGCCTGCTGATGGTGGGCAGTGTGCGTATCTTCAACCGGCGCATCATTGAGGAAGCGCACAAACGCTCCGCCGGGCGCAGCGGACGGCTGTACGTCGATCTGAGTCATGTGATCGAGGACGGGCTGATCACGTATAAAGGGCTGCCGCCGCCGATCATCTGCGACTATCTGAGCCGGGAAGATTCGCGTATGCATTACGAGCCGGGCACAGAATTTCAGATCGGCAGGATCGAGATGGTCGCCAATACTGGCACGTATGTCGATTGTCCGTTTCACCGCTATCCTGATGGCAGGGATACCGCAGACATGCCGCTGGAGCGTTTCGTCGATCTGCCTGCTGTCGTCATTCGCGTCGATCATCGGCAGCGCCTTGCGGCAGATGTCGAAGATTTCCGCGGCAAGGTTTCCGCGGGGCAGGCGGTGCTGGTCAATACAGGTTGGGCGGCGCACTGGAACACGCCAGCCTACTACGAGACACATCCCTTCCTGACGGCGGAGGCGGCTGAATATCTGGCGGAACAGCGGGTAGGGCTGGTGGGCATCGATTCGCATAATATCGACGATACACGCACGCGGGTGCGTCCTGTTCACTCGACCCTGCTCAGACACGAAATCCTGATCGCCGAGCATCTCTGCAATCTGGAAACCCTGCCAGAGACCGGTTTCACCTTCAGCGCTGTGCCGCCTAAATTCCGCGGCGTGGGGACGTTTCCCGTTCGCGCTTTTGCCCGCCTGTAAATGTGAAAACGAGCCTGTCTCTGCATCGGAACAGGCTCGCAGTCGGTGTATGACACAGTTCTGCGTCAGAAAGTGACAATGAAATTCGGATCGATCAGCACCGAGTCCACATTGGCGATCAGCGGCTGAGGCGTAGGACTCTTGTAACAGCGCACCTCAAGATGCAGATGGGGACCTGTTGAGTTGCCGGTATTGCCCACAAAGCCGATCACAGTCCCCGCAGCGACGGCGCTGCCTTCGGTGACGCGAATGTCATCGGTCAGATGGGCATAATACACGAAGGCGTAAAACTCCCTGAAGCCCTTGCGCGCCATCTCCGCGCGGGCGTTCACCGGCAGTTCTTCCCACGGATACCGGACGATCACCAGGTTGCCAAAACCGTAGACGTAATTCGGGTTGTTGAAGGCGTCGATCCGCTGCTGATCGTTCATCCCCAGCTCAAGGAAGCTCTTGCCGCGGCACGGGTTGCAGCGGAAGACCTTGTAGACAGTGCCTACTCCCCCGGCAGTCACGGCCTGCCCGGCGCAGTTTACATAGTCCACGCCGTTATGAGTGCCATCTCCGTAATTGATGCGCGTCATGAATTGCAGCGGCCCGCGCACCCATGAACCTGTGATCGGTGACCCGAAGATCGGCTGCTGATTCGGGATATTTGCCGGGCGCACCTGAATATCCACGAACAGATAGTAGTCGAACGGCTTGCCGTCGGCATCGTGGGGTCGCCAATAAGACAGGTGACGCCCGCTGGTGGACGGCGCGATCAGCTCCAGGCTCACTTCGCCTTCCTGCTGCACCCGCAGTTCCGGCAGTGGGGTGCTTTCAGGACCGGACATGCGATCATGGCTCTGGAAGCGCAGGGTATACCCCTTCCAGACGGTATTGCCCGTATTCCGGACGCGCCACGTCTTGACAAAGCGCTGTCCCGGCGTCAGGATCGTTCCATCAGGGATGGTTTCGCCCACAAAGCTGAGTTTGGGTTCGCGGGTATCCGCCGGCTTCTGACGCGCATCGATGATCGTCCACTGTTCATGGGGGAAGAACTGCCCCTTGGGATCGCGCGGTTTCCACGTGGAACGGTAAATGCCCGGCGCAGCAGGGGCGACCATATCAACGGCTACCTGAACTTCTTCTCCGGGTTTGGCGGGCGGCAGCGGTTTGCTCGCCACCGTGCCGAGATTGACATCCGAGAAGAAAACGAACTCATAACCTTCACCCCATTCGGTGGTTCCCGTGTTGCGGATGCGCCAGATCTTCTTGAATTCCTGCCCACACAGAACGATCGTGTTATCGGGGAAGGTGACATCATCCACCCAGACCGCTTCATTGCGCTCGACTTTGACCTGCTCAGTCAGATAGTCCATGGGGTTGACGACATCATCGACCACGTAGTTCTTGCGCCCCTTCGTCAGGTGCTGGACGACGAAGAACAGGCAGACTTCCGATGCGCTGCCCGTTTTCCCGGCGATGCCGATCACATCACCCATACTGACAGTCTGACCGACGCGGACGCTGACGGAAGCCAGATGCCCATACCATGTCACAAAGGTTTCACCCTCCCATTCATGAACGATGGTGACATAGCGGCCATATCCCTGCTGGTAGAATTTGACCTCAGCGACCCGTCCTCGCTGGGCGGCGCGAACCTGAAGGTTCTGGTTCGCCGCTGAGGGCACGAACATGATGCCTTCCCGTTTCTGAACCTTGTTCGGCTCGTGAAAATACCGTGCCGGATCATCAAAGTTCGCCGCAATCCGATACTGCCAGTCCATCGGGTAGCGCAGCGTAAATGGCGCTGCGCGTTCGCCGACCGGGGCGAAGCCCCGTTCTCCAGACACGATATCGGCTGGTGTTTCTTCCCGCCGTGTGTCGGCGCGCTCCGTCGTGCCGTCAGGGATCGGCGTGACATCGCCCACATAGGGATCGATCGCGCCGATGAATTCTCGTACCACCTGCTCGATCGCGCCGAAATCGGGCCAGCGCCGCCCGAATGCCAGCCGGTCGGCAACGCCTGAGTCATGCGGCGACGTATCGAACTGCCACAGCATGACAGTGAACGCCCCGCGATCCTTCCAGCGTCGAAGCTGCTGACGGATGAAATTGGGGCGATTGGCGGTGCGCTCGATATCCGCGCCAAGCTCACCGACGAAGATCGGCTTGCCTAACCCGGTTTTCGCGACATCGACATCGAGCATGGCAAGGTGATCCTCGTCATCCTCTGCATACACATGAATTGAGCAGACATCGACATCAGGCAGGCTGTGAAGCTGGCGGGCAAGGCTGCGGCGGGTGGCATCATCACCGGGCGGCAGCACCTGATTGGAGTTGATCAGCCCTGTCGTCACCAGCTTTTTCGGGGAACGCTGCTTGATCTCGCGGCTGACCACACGCACAAACTCGACAAAGCGGTTGTAATCTGTCACGCTGGCGGGCTGGGGATGGATGGCAAACTCATTACCGAGTTCCCATGCCAGCACCGCCGGGTGATCGGCAAACTGTTCAACCACGCGCCGCACATATGGCAGGTAATGTTTGCTGTAGTTGGCCGGTTCAAAGAAGGACTTGTGAATATGCCCCAGCGGCGTACCCATCTGATGAAATGAGTCGTTGCCGGGGATGGTGTAGCCGGACTCAAAGATCGAATCGCCGAGGCAGACGATCGCCTGCATTCTGTTCTGCTGGAGGATGGCGAGTGCCTTGCCGATCTGCTGCAAATTGAGGTCGATGCTGGCGTTGCGATGAGCCGCGAAGAAGCGCACCAGCGGGATTTTCAGAGTGAGCAGGGCGGCAACCTGAGCCTCACGGGTAGGCGGTGTCGCCTGTGGAAAGCGGAGGCACTCCGGACGATCGTAATAGGCGAATTCCCGCATGTTGACGCCGAGCCGCCATGGGATAGTGACCATCGTTACCTCTTTTCCTGACTGCTCATTCCCGCTTCATAATTTCAGTATAGGCAGTTTCCGCAAATTTGCGGCGTCCTATACAGCATCGTTACAGGTTTTATCGATAAACGAGTCATCTCCAGACCCACTTTTCTGTCTTTCCCGCGGGCGTCACACTTGAGGAAAGAAGTGACATGGCTTCTTGAATGACTGCTGCGGACGTGCTAGAACTATCCGCAGCGCCGAACCCGCTTACATGGAAACATGAATGGATTTCTGGACCGTACTTCGCAGTCAGGACTACCTGATTCTCGATACCGAAACCACCGGGCTTTCTCAGGCGGAAATCTGCCAGATCGCCATCATTGACGCCGCTGGCTCCGTCCTGCTCGATACCCTGGTCAAACCAGTGCGCTCGATTCCGCCGGACGCAACGCGCATTCATGGGATCACCGATCGCGATGTGGCGGGCGCGCCATCTTTCGCTCAGGTGCGCCCGATCATCATCGACCTGCTGCGCGATCGCGATGTGATTGTCTACAATGCTGCCTTCGATCGCAAAATGCTGCATCAAAGCGCCGATGCCGCCGGGCTTGAGCATGTTGATTACAAACAGTTCAGCCGCTGGTGGTGCGCCATGGAGACATTTTCGGAACTGTATGCCGAATTTGATCGCAGCCGCCGCAGCTACCGGTGGCAGTCGCTGGCGCGGGCGGCCGCCTATTACAATATCATCCCGGAAGCGCCAGCGCATTCGGCGATTGCCGACTGCCGAACCACGCTGAACGTCTGCAGGCGAATGCTGGCAGAATTGGGGGATGACCTTGATCTGCACTGACCGTTCAGCTCTTGGGATGTTTTTTGAATGAGGGAAGCATACGCTTTTATTTCTGAGAAAGGAAAAACAGAATGTTTCGTTCAGGCGATTGTTACATCACGACCAATGCCGATGTCGATTCGCTGATTTTCGACTGGGGAACGATCCACATGCTCTCCGACGAACGCGTCACCGGGGCGAAAAGTATCAGCTTTGGCTCGGTGGTGCTGGAGCCGGGCAAGGGGCATGTGCGTCACAACCATCCGCTAGCAGACGAGATCATCTACTTTGTTTCGGGGGAGGGTGATCAGATGGTGAACGATGCCGAACCTGTGCGCTGCACGGCGGGAGCCTGCATCTGGATTCCCAAAGGCGTCTATCACTCCACTATCAATCGCGGCGATGGCCCCCTTCATCTGGTTGTGGCTTACGTTCCGGCAGGCTCAGAGCAGGCGCTGCGCGATGATCCCAGTGTGCGGATCGTGACGCCGGACGAGCGCAGCAGAACATAATACGGCAGCGAGCCAGCGGTTTGCCTGCTGCCACAGTCAGCGAGGGGATTGTCATTAGAACATAAGTGCGATATAAAAATCTGTGATTCGCTGATGTTTACGAGGGCGGGAAAGGGCGTGATGGTGGAGATCGAGCGCTGCGCATGGGGAACGAGCGATCCGCTCTACATGGAGTACCATGATAAGGAATGGGGCGTTCCTGTTCACGATGATGGCAGGCTGTTTGAGTTTCTGATCCTTGAGGGGATGCAGGCGGGCTTAAGCTGGATCACGATCCTGCGCAAGCGCGAGAATTTCCGGGCAGCGTTTGATCAGTTTGACCCGTTGAAGGTGGCCAGTTACGGATCTGAGAAGATCGAGGCGCTGATGCAGGACGCGGGCATCATCCGCAATCGCGCCAAGTTAACCGCGGCGGTGACCAATGCGCAGGCATTCCTGAAGGTGCAGCAGGAATTTGGGACGTTCGCCGCCTACATGTGGCAGTTTGTGGGCGGCAGGCCGATCCAGAACCGCTGGAAGTCGCTCCGCGAACTGCCTGCGGAAACTGATGAATCACGCGCCTTGAGCAAGGATCTGCTCAGACGCGGCTTCAAATTCGTCGGTCCAACGATTATCTACGCTCACATGCAGGCATGCGGCATGGTCAACGATCATCTGACGACCTGCTTTCGTCACGCCCAGCTTGGCGGCGAAGCCTGAACGGCTCAGAGATCCGTCTTTGGATCGTAATTGATGATATTGTCCCATTCGTCGGCGCTGGAACGCGCCACGATGGCGACTACAGGTTCGCTGTCGCTCAGGTTATAGACTTCATGCGGGACTCCCGGCTCGATGAAGATGAAATCGCCCGCTTCATTGTCGATGGTTTTGCGAAGACCTTTGCCGTAGATATGCCGGACGCGACCTTCCAGAATATATAACATCACTTCAAAATCGACGTGGATGTGCGCGTAGGCAACGCCGCCGGGCGGGATCGTCGCCACGTTCATCGAGAGTGATTTGGAGCCGACATTTTTCCCAGACATGCCGAGCTTATAGCGGATATTGTTCCACTGGCGCTGCCTGCCACCCCCTCGAATGACGCTGATGCCATCCGCAAGTTCGACGCCTTCGCGCAGATCTTCAGCTTGAGGCTGCTCAGTCATCGGTGTCTCTCCTGTCGCTGCATGGAAGTTTTCGGCGGTACTTTCCTGGATAATGCCGGATTGTACCGCCGTTTGCATCTTTGCGGCAGGCGCTTCACCCGCTAATCCTGTTCGAGCAGACGCGAGAGATCTGCGGCGTCCAGTCGTGCATCCCGTTCCACATAGCGCTTCCAGAGCGCGGCAGTGGTTTCGGCAGCATTTGCCTCCACGCCACAGCGGGCGAAATAACTGGTGATGCGTTCCACGTCTCGCGCCAGAATGGCGTGCGCGTGCGAATTGCCGAACGCATCGATCACCTGCGGAAAGTCGATCAGTGTGATCGCGCCCTCGTAGTACAGAATGTTGTACGCGGACAGGTCTCCGTGAATCAGGTGATTCTGAAGCATCAGATCGATATTGCGCAGCACTTCCCGATACAGGCTGTGTGCTTCATCTCGCTCAAGCTGGATTTCACTGAGCGCAGACGCTGCGCCGCCGTCATCGCCGATATAACTCATCAGGATGGCATTGTCAGACGCGCCCATTACCCGCGGAACCGCCGCGCCAGCATGATAGAGCCGATTGAGTGTTTTGTACTCATACATCAGCCATGAGGTGTGAGAGACCTGCAAGCCGAAATCGGTCTTCTTGTTGAGCGCGCGCATCACGCGGGTATCGGTCTTCTTGACAGGGCGTCCGTCTTCCGTGAGCAGGTCTCGCCCTTCACGATACATCGCGTCGTTGCGCAGGTTGCGGAACATGCGCGGGCGATAGACCTTGACCGCGAACCAGCGTTCGCCAGTTTCCGGGTGGGCGGTACAGCGGTAGACACTGGCTTCCTTGCCACCTTTGATCGACGCCTCGATGTCCGTGATCAGTCGCCGGTCATAAAACTCGCGCACCGCGCTCAGCAGCCAGGTAGACTCATGCCGTGTAGGCTCATATGTCGGGTTGAAGCCGCCTTCCAGCCCGCGCAGATCGGCGATATTCTCCAGGATTTCTTCCTGGCTCAGCTTCGGCACATGTTTCGGTTTCGGCTTGCGCTTCCGGCGATCCTGCCGGTTGTTGTGGCGCATGCGCACTTCGTTTTCGTACTCATCATAGAGCATGTCGTCGTCCTGATGGGACGCATGGTTGTTGAAAGACAAGGCTGGGTTCTCCTCAGCATAAGGCACAGATCATGGATTGAAGCTGGCGCATGTGAACAGCACACACATGCAGCGCGGAATCACGATGACTGAGGAGCGCGCCTGCCGGGCAGCGCAGTTATTGCGTTGATTTCAGAGGGCGTTGGTGCGTGTTGGCTCTGATATTAACCGACACGTACGAAAGCAGGCGCGCCCGCAGCAGCGGCAGTGGTGATGGCTTGCATTAGCGACGCCTCCTTTCCGAAGGGGATCATAGAAATACCGTGGCACAGCGTATCATGACTTTTTGCGCGCTGTCAAGCACTCTGTTCAAAAGGAGTCCTGTCCATGAATGTGCGGAGTGCGGCGCAGAGCCGCCGAATGTACCCCTCTGTGACCTGCTCGCCGACCGGCAGATTAAGCACCCGCGCCGCCAGCGCATCGGCATTTGGTGTCACGGGCACAGGCTGCTGTGGAGACAGGACGCTCAGCATCCAGCGCAGGCAGGGATACCACCGCGTCACATCCGCGAATCCTTCCGTCCACAGATATTGCAGCACAGCACGGCGCTGAGAAGGACGCACACACACGGAGTATCGCCACGGCGCGAAGGTGTGAGGGGTGGTCATAATACCGGGCAACCCGGAGAGCAGTTGATCGTACAGCGCTGCCTGCTGCATGCGCTTTTCGATGTTCTGGCGCAGGGTTGCAAGTTTTGACGGTAGTCCGTGCCAATGGGGCAGGGGCAGCAGATAGGCAGTGATGTCTCCGTAGATCGCGAACAGTTCCCGATACAGCGCGCACAGGCGAGGGTTGATATCCTCGAACTGATGGAGCGACCAGTACAGCGCATCCCACTGGGCGATCAGAGAGTCCAGAGTGCTGTCCACGATGGGCAGTGTCATCAGCACCCTGCGCACCGATCGCGCAAGATCGGCGTCATCACAGATCACTGCGCCGCCGCCTGCATGATCGACGATCTTGCCAGGCCCAAAGCTGAATACGGCGGCGTCTCCCCAACCGCCCACCGGGCGATCATCACAGCGATTGCCTACTGCCTGGGCACAGTCCTCGATCACGAATGTGTTTTGCACCGCTGCCCATGCCATCACCGCGCGCATGGACGCCGGACGACCGTACAGATGCGGGACGATCAGGACGGCGGGATGTTCGCTGCATTGTGCCAGCCCATCAGATTCGAGATTGCCAGTCTCCGGATCTACATCAACCAGCAGGGGATGATTTCCGCTTCTCAGCACCGCCCACATCACGATATAGCAGGTGTTGGCGGGCAGGGCAATCCAGCGATCGCGCAGCTCCAGCGCTCTGAGCAGCGCGTAAATGCCCGCCGCCGCCCGCCCTGTGAGGATCACATGCTCGCGGCCGGTCAGCCCCGCCAGCGCATGCCGGGTGGCGCTGGCAGCAGCACGATCCCTGTCAGCCACGGCACGCTTCAGGCCTGCGGCTTGAGAATCACGATGCCGAGCGGGGGGACGGTCAGCCTGAGCCGGTGTGTCAGCCCGCTGAATTCACCTTCCTCGGCATTCAGTTCCCCATTTCGAACGCCGCTGCCGCCGAATTCAACCGCGTCACTGTTGAGTACTTCAGCGTATCTGCCACCCTGGGGGACACCGATCATATAGTCGTAACGCGGAACCGGTGTGTAGTTGGTCACGACCACGATGAAATTGCTGCGGTCATTGGCATATCGAATATAGGCGAAGGTGCTGTTTTCCCAGTCGGTGACGACACTCCACTGATAGCCGCTGCCATCGAAATCCAGTTCGTAGAGCGCGGGTTCCGCCCGGTAGAACTCGGCGATAGAGCGCATCCAGTGCTGGAGGCGCTGATGGGTCTCAAGATCGAGCAGATTCCAGTCGAGCGCGCGCGCTTCGCTCCACTCATTCCACTGACCGAATTCCTGCCCCATAAAGAGAAGTTTCTTGCCGGGGTGGGTGAACATATAGCCCAGCAGCAGCCGCAGATTGGCAAACTTCTGCCACCAGTCGCCAGACATTTTGCCCATCAGAGAGCCTTTGCCATGAACGACTTCATCATGGGAGAGCGACAGGATGAAATTCTCTGTGAAGGCGTAGAGCAGCGAAAAGGTGATGTCATTGTGATGATATTTGCGGTAGATCGGGTCGAGCTGCATGTACTTCAGCGTGTCGTGCATCCAGCCCATGTTCCACTTGAACGTGAAGCCTAGCCCGCCGATATACGTTGGGCGAGAGACCATCGGCCACGCGGTGGATTCCTCGGCGATGGTGAACGCGCCCGGACATTCTGTATGCACGATCTGGTTGGTCTCGCGGATGAAAGCCAGCGCTTCCAGATTTTCATTGCCGCCATACTGGTTCGGCTGCCACTCGCCTTCCTTGCGCGAGTAGTTCAGATAGAGCATCGACGACACCGCATCCACACGCAGCCCGTCAATGTGAAAGTGCTTCGTCCAGTAGAGGGCGTTGGAGACGAGAAAATTTCGCACCTCATTGCGCCCGTAATTGAAGATATACGTTCCCCAGTCGGGGTGTTCCCCCTTGCGCGCGTCTTCGTGTTCATACAGATGTGTGCCGTCGAAATAGCTCAGGGCATGGCCATCCTTCGGGAAGTGCGCCGGAACCCAGTCGAGAATCACGCCGATCCCGTTCTGGTAGCAGTGATCGACAAAGTACATAAAATCAGTCGGCGTGCCATACCGGCTGGTCGGCGCGTAATACCCGGTGACCTGGTATCCCCATGATCCATCAAAGGGATGCTCGGAGACGGGCAGAAGTTCGATATAGTTGAAGCCCATGTACTTGACGTAATCGACCAGTTGATGCGCCAGCTCGCGATACGTCAGCCAGGTTCCATCATCATGTCGTCGCCATGATCCCAGGTGAACCTCATAGATCGCCATCGGCTGGCTGAGCGCAGATCGCGCCGCGCGTTCCTCCAGCCACGCCTGATCGTTCCAGGTGTAGTTATTGATGTCGAAGACGACAGAGGCGTTGGCCGGGCGCACTTCGCTGAAAAATCCGTAGGGATCAGATTTCTGGGCGGTGTAGCCCATATGATGAGAGCGAATGTCGAAGCGGTAGATTTCGTGCTCGCCGATGCCAGGGATGAACAGTTCCCAGACGCCGCTGCTGCCGTTCATCTGCATCGGGTGTACCCGGTTGTCCCAGTCATTGAAGTTGCCCACTACGCTCACACGCCGCGCATTCGGCGCCCATACGCAGAAGTTCACGCCGGCAATTCCATTGACTTCCCGCAGGTGCGCCCCAAACTTTTCATAGCTGTAGAGCAGCCTGCCTTCGCCGAAGAGATACAGATCGAACTCGGTCAGCAGGGGGGCATGAATCGCGTAGGGATCGTTGATATGCTCTGTCCGGTCGTCATAGGTGGTCGCGATAAAATGATACTGAAAATCGATCACGCTCCCCGGCAGCGTGACTTCAAAGAATCCCTGTTCGCGATGTTTGGTCATGGGGAAGCTGTCGCCGCTGGCATCGTTGACCAGGTGCATTTCACGGGCATTCGGGCGGAGCGCGCGCACCGAAATATGTTCAGGGTCTATCTGATGTGCGCCGAGGATCTGAAACGGAGCGCCGTGATCCCCATAGCAGAGCGCGTTGAGCGCATCCGGATGAATGTTCGACACCGTGGAAGTCTGCATGATGGGTATCTATCCGAAAACTCACTATTTTGCCTGAGAATTTACCGCGTTCGGGGCGATTTTCGCAACCGGGCGAAATTGCGTTACGATATTTCTGCGTGCGGAATAATGACCCTGGGAAATAATTATGGCTGTTCTGGGAATCGATATTGGCGGAACCGGTATCAAGGGGGCCCCCGTAGATACGGACAAGGGCGAGCTGCTTGAGGAGCGGCTGCGCGTCCTCACCCCCAATCCCTCCACGCCGGAAGCAGTCGCTGACTGCGTTCGGCAGATCGTCAAGCATTTCGGCTGGAAAGGCGAGATCGGCGTTGGCTATCCGGGGGTGATCAAGCGTGGGCATACCATGACCGCCGCCAATCTGGACAAGGGCTGGATCGGTCTGGACGCCAAGACGCTGCTGGAACGGGCAACGCGCTGCAAGACGACGGTGGTCAACGATGCGGATGCTGCTGGGCTGGCGGAGGTTCGCTTTGGCGCAGGGCGTGGCGATTACAACGTGGTACTCATGATCACGATCGGAACCGGCATCGGTACGGCGTTGTTCGCCAATGGGCATCTGCTGCCGAATACTGAATTTGGGCATCTGCTGGTGCGCGGCAAGGAAGCCGAGCATCGCGCTTCTGAGCGCGTCCGCGTGAAGAAGAAGCTGTCGTGGCGAAAATGGGCGGAACGTCTCGATGAGTATCTGGTCTACATGGAGAACCTGTTCTGGCCCGATCTGATCATTCTGGGCGGTGGAGCCAGCAAAAACCACGAGAAGTTTATCCCGTATCTTAGCGTGCAGGCTCCGATCGTGCCAGCAGAAATGCTGAATGAGGCGGGCATCGTCGGCGCAGCAATGGCGACGCTGGAACTCAATCTGAGGAATTAGCAGCGGCGAACAGCTTTTGCACGGCGGCGCGCTGTACCTTGCCGGAAGCGGTCACCGGCAGCGCATCCACAAATCGGTACTGGCGGGGAACCTTGTATCCTGCCATGCGTGAACGCGCATAGGCGATCAGGTCAGCTTCGGTGAGGTCAGAAGCCTCTGTTCGCACGACGGCAGCGGCGGGCTTCTGTCCCCATTCGGCATCTGTAATCCCGACCACGCACACATCGGCAATCTCCGGATGCTGGCGCAGGATCTGCTCCACTTCGGCAGGATAGATATTCTCGCCGCCAGACACGATCAGATCGCTGCGCCGCTGAACGACCCACAGCGCCCCTTCTGCATCCAGATACCCCAGATCGCCGGTATGCAGGCGGCCATCAGCCAGCTTTTGGTCATCCTGTTCGTCAAAATAGCCTCTCATGACCGTAGGACCGGAGACGACGATCTCGCCTATCTCATTTGTTACGGCGCTGGAGTCATCAGGGCGAACGATCTCCACCTGCGTGAACATCAGCGGCTGACCGACGCTGCCGGGCCGGGTATAGACGCCCTCAGGCAGCAGGGTTGCCACCTGGGACGCGGCTTCTGTCATGCCGTAGGTGGTCACGATCGGCAGGTGCAGGCGTCGGCTGCGCTCGATCAATTCG
>SZPD01000508.1 GCA_030263515.1 Anaerolineae bacterium CFX9
TCTCGAATAGGCTGACGCACAGTCGTCAGGGGCGGATTGCTGTAGGCGCTCATTTCGATATCATCGACCCCAACGAGGCTGATATCTGCCGGCGTTGACAAACCTGCTTCAGCGATTGCCCTCAGTGCACCTATAGCGACCCGGTCGTTGCTCGCAAAGACAGCCGTAGGCGGATCGGCTTCCCGCAGCAGCTCAGTCATGCATCGGTAGCCATCCTCACAGCCCCATGCGGTTTCGGAATAGACCACACGTTTATAGTCCAATGATGCTTGCTCCAATGAACGTTCATATCCTTCCATACGGTCTTTGGCAGGACGGGCAGCGATCGGACCGGCGATATGAGCGATTTTTCTATGCCCATGTGCTATCAGATGCTCGGTGGCGATCGTTCCAACCAGAAAGTTATCCAGCGCACATGATACGCCGACGTAACCATCGGGAACACGATCAACCACCACCAAAGGAACGCTCACATTCTGCATATGAAGGCCGGAAGACTGAGACTTCGCAATGGGAGCAATCAGCAGTCCATCAACCAGTCTGTTGGTCGCGCGATGGATTGCTTCGGCTTCGCGAAGCTGATCTTCATGACTTGAGAAGATAATGACGGTAAAACCATGCTCTCGTGCGATATCTTCTGCCACACTGACAATAGCGGCAAAGTAAGGACTGCTCAGGTCGGGGACAATAAACCCGATGGTCTGCATCTGCCCCGTGCGAAGTCCCTGAGCGATGGGATGGGGGTGGTAGCCCAGCGTGACAATCGCATTCTGTACACGTTCGCGTGTCTCTTCTGCGATGTAGGGCCAGCCGCGTACCACATTTGAAACTGTCGTTATTGATACACCAGCATGACGGGCTACATCACGGAGGGTTACGCGGGTTTTCATGCGAGTGCGCTCTTGCTAGTTGTCCACGAATAGCGTGGATTTTAATCCTACTGGCTTCAAACCGCCATAAGCCCGCTAGGACGGCAAGTCCACGATCTCACGCACATTCCCGCGCAGGAGGCCGACGCCATGATGATAGCCTGAACCCGGTTCCCGCAAGGTCAGCGGCATACAGTTGGGGCGGAACGGAACCCACACATGACGGTTGATAGGCGAGACTGGCGTAAATTCTGCCCTGAAGCGCTGCAAAAACATTGCCAGGACGATCTTGATTTCCATCAGGGCAAACGGCGCACCCAGGCACATCTTGACCCCTGTGCTGAACGGGAAATACTCGTAAGGATCAGGCGTGATATTTTCCCACCGTCCGGGTATGAAGCGAGCGGCATCACCGTAGATTTCCGGATCATGATGCGTGTGAAAATGGCTGAAAGCTATCTCTGTTCCGGCAGGCAAAGCATATCCGCCTAACTCAGTGTTTTCACTTACCAGACGAGACCCCATCGTCACCGGCGGAAACAGACGCATACTTTCCTTGACCACATGGTCCAGCAGGGGGAGCGCCTTCAGTTTCTCAGGTGAGGGAGGACTGCCCTGAAATGCCCCATGTACTTCTTCGTAAAGTTCGGCGGCAATCTGTGGATGCTGAGACAGAAGCATCAATGTCCATGAAATTGCGTTGGCAGTTGTCTCATGACCGGCAGTCAGGAGGATATTGATATGACCGACCAGATCATCCTCGGATAATGCAGAGCCGTCCTCATCGCGCGCGCTTATCAGAGCGGACAGCGCGTCTTCAGATCCGTCCGGCGCATGCCGTTTCGCGTCAATGATGGTTCTGATTTGCTCATCAAGGCGTTTGCAGATCGCCAGAAAACGCTGATAGGGGAGTTGTTCGGTGTCATGCGGATCAATGCTGACGATCGGGATAAGCTGAAGCCATTCCTGGATCGTTGCGCCAATATCGGCAGCCTGTTCTGCAAAATCCTGACCGAACAGTGTTTGCCCAGCTACTGTCAGCGTGTGGTGGAACATCTCTCGCTGAATGTCATGGAGTTCACCGATGTGCCACGAATCGAGCAGCCGTTCAGTCAGCGAGACGATCACGCTGGC
>SZPD01000082.1 GCA_030263515.1 Anaerolineae bacterium CFX9
TGATGGACGGGGATGCCCGCTGCCTGACCCGCTTCGACGGCGATGCGGCGCAGTTCCGGATCATAGGTGTGCGTCATGCCGATGAAACGCTCACCCAGCGTTTCATCGTTGGGGCCCACAAGCGGATTATTGCCAGCCATGCCGATGAAGTTGATGTGATCGTTGAGGATCATCACATCGCCCACCCGATAACCGGGGTTGATGCCGCCGGCGGCATTGGTCAGGATAACAGTCTCCACCCCAAGAAACTTCATCACGCGGATCGGAAACGTGATCTGCTGAGGCGTATAGCCTTCGTAAAAGTGTGCCCGTCCTCGCTGGCAGACGACAGCGGCTCCTTCCAGCGTACCGATCACCAACTGCCCGCTGTGCCCGTGAACCGTCGAGACAGGAAAGCCGGGAATGTCGCCGTAGGGAATGGCAACGGCGTTTTCGACATGATCGGCAAGCCCGCCAAGCCCTGAACCGAGCACCATCCCCACAGTGACTGGCTGTGATGTCTGTGCGCGTATCGCGCTGACGGCACGCTCAAAGTCACCATGGGTATAGACGGTTACAGCCATAATTTCGTATCCTCGTGAGCAGCAGTTCGGATTGACATGCGGTGCATTATACCTTTTCGCGCCTGCCTCTACGAAGTGGCAACCTGCCCGTCAGCCGAGACCTGCGCGCCGCCGTTCCTCGCGATAATCTTCCGGCGTATCGACATCGCGCAGCACACTGTCATCCTCAGTCACCACGTAGGCAACCTGATCGGCATGCACATTGATAACATCGCGTGGGGCGGCATCATCAGGCAGCGTCAGCAGTTCCTGCCAGAAGCGGCGGTCGATCAGGATCGGGTGACCACGCCGCATCTGATAGCTCGGCGCGACGATCGTCCCTCTGCCTTCCGCATAGGCAGCCAGCACCTGACCGATAATCCGCGGCTGAATGCGCGGCTGATCGCCCAGCACCACCAGCGCGGCAGAAACGGAGTCCGGCATTGCGCGCAGCCCGTGCTTGAGTGACGCCAGCATATCCGTGCGCTCATAATCGGGATTGTGAACCCACTGAACGCCCATCTGTTCGGCAATCTGGCGCACAGCATCCGCCCGGTTGCCTGACACCACGATGATCGGTTCTGCCTTCGTCAGGATAAGCTGCTGAAGGATGTGTTCAAGAATGGTCTTTCCGCCCGACCACGGCAGCAGCACTTTCGGCTCGCCCATCCGCCGGGACATCCCTGCCGCAAGAACGACAGCGCCAACGCGCCGCTGGATTTCGTGTACCACAGGCAGAGTCTCCGTCTTGTAATGAACATCGCCCAGCGCCACGCCGTGAAGACGAGAATGACTCAGCGCCAGACGGGCGACCATCCGCGCCCGCCCCCGAAGATAACCGGACGCCGGCACGCCGTTGAGGAATGCCAGCGCGCGCGCGCCGCGCGGCACGCCTTTCATACCCAGCGTCTCATCACGGATGATCTGTGCCAGCCAGGGCGATTTGATCGGCGCGCCCGGATAAAAGCCGTACTGATCGATGATCGCTTCGGGATTGTAGACGTGCGCTTCGTTCAGCGGCTGGCCGAGCACATGGATCAGCGCCGAGACGATGACAAGCGTGGTTTCCGGCACGATCACAGGTTCGTGCGGATAGGGGGCTTTCAGCGGCAGACCGCGCGCGCCATCCGCCTCGATCAGCAGAATATCGGCGTCAAGCGCATCCAGCAGCCAGCCGATCGTCGTCTCCGGCGGACCGTAGACTTTCTCGCCACGAATTTCATCGTAGAGGAAAACGAAGCGATCGGATTCGAGCGCCTGCGAGATCGCACGAGCGCCGCGCTCTGCCCGGAGCGCGCCGGGGATCAGACGGAGCTGAGACTCAGCAATGCGGGTCGTCGTGGTGGCAAGGACGCGCCAGCCCGCCTGGCTCAATTCCTGACCGATACCGAGCAGCAGAGAGGTCTTGCCGCCTGCACCCGTCAGCGAGACGACCTCGCCGCGCCCCAGCCCGAAAGCGGTCTGGAGGTTCATGATCCCATCCGCAGCGCCGCATGAACGGCATCTGAACGCATCACCGCCTCAAGCACACCGCCGCCAACTGCCAGGGATTTATCGGAGATGGTGAAGCAGTGCTCGCGGACGGCGCGCGGATCCAGATCGCCGATCTTCATACCCTTCCTGACCGGCACACGCTCGTGAATCAGACCGCGCAGCACGCCGTTGAAAGCCGCTGCGACAGGCTGCCCGGCAATCTCCGCGATGATCTGTCCGGCTTCGATCGAGTCGCCGATCTCGGCGTGCGGCCGCACATAGCCATCCGCTGGGGCACGCAGCACGCGCGAATGTGAATGTCCCTGCATAACACCCGGCTCGCCGGTATCAGGCTCGGCGGATCCGGCATAGATCGCCCGCCCCAGGTTGTGTCCGCGATTGGTCTCGATCACGGCATGACAGTCAACCCCAGCCGTGAAACCGGGACCCAGCGCCACGACGCACGGCGCATCCGCCAGCGACGTTCCGAGATTAACCTTCTCCATACGGGCATCGACCAGCACGCACGGTCTCAGCAGGGGAATCCACTGCCCCTGCGGATCGATCAGCACCGCGATCTCGCCAGCAGCGAGCGCCGCCTGAACCTCAGAGTCATGATCGCACCGCCGCGCAGTGATCCCCTCTACAAGACGCACACCGGAAAATACGGCATCGCCAAAACTGACGGCGCGGCGAACCAGAAGCGGATTGGGCAGTTCCAGAACGACGATCGGAAAGCCGGATCGCCTCAGGCGCAGGATCGCGCCGCTGGCGAGATCGCCGCCGCCGCGAACAACGATCAGGCAATCAGAGAACGCCAACACCCTGCTCCCGCAGCGCGGCAACGACCTTGTCCGGGATCATCGGCAGCGAATTCAGCCAGACGCCCGTGGCATCGTGAACAGCCGCTGCAATGGCGGGCGCTACCGGAATGAAAGGCATTTCAGCCATGCCCCGCGCGCCAAACGGGCCGATCGGATCAGCGTGTTCCATGATGATCGACCGGACCTCAACGGGCACATCCAGCACGGTCGGGATCAGGTAGGTGCTGAGATAAGGGTTGCGGATGCGCCCCTGATCGGAAATCAGATGCTCCATCACGGCATAGCCGATCGCCTGCACCACGGCCCCTTCGATCTGCCCCTGCACCAGATGCGGGTTGATCGCCCGCCCTACATCGTTGGTGGACAGCACGCGCAGCACATGGATCATGCCCGTCTCGATATCGACCTCGACTTCAGCCATCTGCGCGACATAGCCGTAGGCGAAATTCGGCTCAGCCTTGCCCGTCATCGGGTCATAGGCCGTCGTCCGGGGCGGACGATACTGGAAAGTGGCGCTCGCCGGGCGTTCCTCATTCTTCCATGCCGCAAGCGCCTGCTCAGCAGCTCCCCGGATGGCATTACCCGCCATGAACGTCATGCGAGAGGCAGACGAACTGCCCGCGGTTCCGGTATGCGCCGTATCATGCCCGATGAGCTGCACCTTGTCGATCGGTACGCCAACGGCTTCAGCCGCCATCTGCACCATCACAGTATGCGTGCCCTGCCCCACTTCCGCCCCGGCATGGCGCACCACGACCCGCTCGACCTCGCTTTTTCCATGCAGCTCCACCGTCGCCCATGACTGTTCCGGGAAGCCGAAGCTGTAGCCGACATTCTTGAAGCCACAGGCGAACCCGATGCCCCGGCGCAGCGACGGATTGGCGGGCTGTTCAACCGCCGGGCGCTGCCAGCCGGTTTCCGTCCGCACCCAGCCCGCCTCATAGGCACAGCGTTCAAGGACTTCCGGCATACTCACGCCGGGCGGGAGCGGCGTGCCGACGGACAGAATGCTGCCCTCGCGGATGATGTTGCGGGCGCGCAGTTCCACCACATCCATCCCCAGCGCCAGCGCCAGCTTGTTGATGATGCCTTCCGCAGCGAATGCCGCCTGCGGCGCGCCAAAACCGCGGAAAGCGCCGGTTGGGATATTGTTCGTCAGCACGCCATATGTATCGATATGGCAGTTCGGGATCTCGTAAGGACCAGTCACCATCAGGTTGGCATTCGCCATCACCTTGGTAGTGGTGTAGTTGTAAGCGCCGGCATCCCCAACGACACGGGCTTCCAGCGCTGTCAGCCTGCCTTCGCGCGTCGCCCCGACCCGGATATGAATCTTTACAGGGTGGCGTTTGTGGTGGTAGTTGATCGACTCCTCGCGCGACCACATGATCTTGACCGGACGCCGCAGCCGGTGCGCCGCCAGCGCGAGGATGATCTGTACCGACATATCCTCGCGTCCGCCGAAAGCCCCGCCGATTGCCGGATAGATGACGCGGACCTGTTCGTGCGGCAGATCGAGCGCATGGCAGATCAGATCCTGATCCTCATGCGTCCACTGACCGGCAACCAGCACTGTCGTCCGCCCTTCCTCGTCGATATAGCCCAGCCCGGCTTCCGGCTGAAGGTAGGCATGTTCCTGATAACCGGTCTCGTAGTCCCCTTCAACGATGACCTCTGCCTGTTCCCAGCCCGCCCGCATATCGCCGAGGCGAATGCGGTAATGGCAGAGGGTATTGTGCGGAACGCCCGGATGAAGCTGCGGCGCGTCGTCCAGCAGAGCTTCTTCGGGATCAAAGACCGGAGGCAGATCCTCATACTCGACTTCGATCAGCCTGGTGGCATGCGCCGCGATCGCTTCCGTCTCTGCGACGACCAGCGCAACCATATCCATGTAGCAGCGGACGACATCTGTGCCGGGCTTGTCGCCACCGGGCCCGCATAACACCGGCTGATCCTTGGTCACCAGCCCGTATTCATTCCGTGGGATATCCCGCGATGTGTACACGGCAACCACGCCCGGCACAGCTTCGGCAGGCGCGGTGTTGACCGAGATCACCCGCGCATGCGCACGGTCGCTCCAGCGCACCTTCATCCACAACTGCCCGTCCATATTGAAATCGCCGGGATATGGCGTTTCGCCCGTGACCTTGCCAACCGCATCCAGACGGCGGACATTCTGCCCAATCGTGAGAAATTGCTTCTCCGTCACACGCTGTTCCTTCCGGTAAATCTCGGAAAATGCCTCAACCGCCGGGCGCTGCCATCCGCGCCAGCGGTTCCGGGCGGCGCGCGCGAACACGCCCCGCCTCACGCATGAAAATCTGCTGAAGAATGGCGATCGCCGTCGCATAGGTCGGCTCGATGCCCGCATAGCTGAGATTGCTGACTCCCAGGTTATGTCCCTTGGTGAACGGCGTATCCGAGGCATAATGCAGAAAGCCGATATCGAACGGCGCGCCATGCAGCGTCACAATTTCGTTTTCGGGATGCCGTTTGGGGCGCACCGCCTCGTAAATGGAGGACAGGTAGGGCCCTGCTTCCATTTCGATGATGGTATATCCCTCTTTGTAGAAGACGCTCATGAACTGCTGATTCTGGAGGAAGGTTCCCGGCGTGGTGATGGCTTTCTGATTGTCCATCACCTGCCCGACCGCCATATACGGCGCGACATCCTGCGCAGAGAAACAGTTGGCAAACATATACGTATTGCGCGAGTGCTCATCGTGGACGACATTCGGGATCATCACATCGCCGATGCGCCCGTTGAGCGTGGCCGCCTTGCCCATGATGTAGACGCCAAGCAGCCGGGTGACGCGCTCGCTGAGGCGGGCAAGAATTTCGTATGCCCCCAGTCCCAGCGGATAATCGATATTGACGATCAGGGCGTCACTGTGCGGCAGCCAGTCGTAGCTTCCCACACCCTTGACCCGTGGATCAAGCCATTCCGGGCGCAGGCGGCGCAGTTCGATCACCTGCGTCTCGATGTCGATGCCATGCTTGCTGGGGATGCGCACAATGCCGATCTCACGCTCATCCAGCGCAGACTGGTTGCGCGGCTTCGGCGTGTCCGCCAGATATTTCTTCAGCGCATAGTAAAGGAAATTCGCCTTGGCGTTGCGCGCCCGCGCGCTGACGTACCGCGCATGCGAAGTCTCGGCATCCGGCACATCTTCAGGATCGTTCATCTCGGTTTCAACGATGTCGTGATATTCGGCAAGCAGCGATTCGTGCCCGGTCGCTTCAATGTAGTCGATCACCTCACGCTCATGCCGGAGCGCAAAGCCGGTCAGCAGGTTGGGCAGCGAATGCGTGTTGCTGGAGACGAAGTAAACCGGGCGATCCTCCAGATCCAGCAGTTCTTCAGACACATCTGAAACATGGCGGGTGTGCTGGTAGATCGTATCCCACCAGTACGCTGTCGCCCGTCGATAATCGGTGAGCGAACTGGCGATCAGGCGCAGACCCATCTGCTTGCGGCTGGCGGCGATCCGGTGCAGCGTCGGGAAGAACTGTGCCCCCCAGACCTGTTCCAGCCGCCTCACGTCTTCGGTCTTGATGCGCAGGATCGGCGCGAGTTCTTCAATCTCGGTCTCGGTGAGCGGGGTGTTGCGCTCGCGGTATCGCTCAAGGAACAGCCGCGGCATCTCCGCCTGAAGCATGGCGTGGAGCTTATTCCATTCGATCTGGTAGGCGGTCAGCATCGGGATGAGATCATCGATATCCGAACGGCTGACGACAAACGCGGCCAGCCGATGACTGCCGTCAAAGTGCATACGCCGCCGGCGAGCAGGCGCGTACACCCGCTCCCACGCGCTGATGTCATAGCCCTCGCTGGTGAACGACTTCTCCACCTGCCCCAGCACGACAAAATCGACCTGCGCCATGATCCGCGGCAGGCGCAGGCTGCTGTACGTCAGCGCCGCGACATCCGGCTCCAGATCGCGCGCGTGGACATGCAGCGAAGACTCCATCGCCATATGCGCCTCAACCAGCGTTTCGATCTGGATGGTGTGTGTGGAGCGCAGCAGCGAGTAGTACGTGCGCATGTAGAGTTCAATATCATCACTGCCCGACTTTGGAACGGTACGATCCATCAGGCATCTCCTGGATTATGGTTGCTGGCGCGGCGAATCGGCATTTATTTGCTGCGACTCTTGAGATCTTCGCGCATCTTCTGCGCCAGGCGGCGCTGCCTGAGCTGTTCACGCTTCTTCTCGGCATTGATCGCTTCGCGTTCCTTGGCGAGGTCGGAATACTTGATGTTCAGCGGCTTCTTTGGGGCGAACACCGCGATGGTCAACCCGGCAAGCGAGACGAAGATCACAAACAGAATGGCGGTGAACGCCAGCCGAAGCTGCATCGGCGTCATGCCCGCGCGCGAGAACTGCGGCAGCGTGTTATCGACAAAGTCGATCGTCGCCGGCGCCAGAAGATACGACAGAATCGCAAACGATACGATCAGAATAAAACCGATGACGGGCCATGATGCGCGTTTGGCTTTCTTTTCCTGAATTTTTACCTGGCTCATGAAGTCGTCTCCTTCCTGCGACCGGCGTCCAGAAATGCATCGATGATCTTGTAATACCCTGTGCAGCGGCAGAGATTGCCCGTGATGCTTTGCTGAACCTGTTCCACAGAGGGCTGCGGATGTTCCTCAAGCAGCTTGGCCCCCGCCATGATAAACCCCGGCGTACAGAAGCCGCACTGCACCGCGCCATGCTCGACAAAGGCAGACTGTATCGGGTGCAGACCGCCATTCGCCAGACCTTCGACGGTCACAATCTCCGCGCCGTGAGCGCGGGGGGCAGCCACCAGGCAGCTCATGACCGCAGCGCCGTTCATAAAGACTGTACAAGCGCCGCACTCGCCTTCAGCACAGCCTTCCTTGGTTCCGACGAGACCGGCATCCTCACGCAGAAAGTCGAGCAGCGTCTTGTGCTGCCCCGTTGTGAACGTGCGCTTTTCGCCGTTGAGCGTAACTTCTATCGGCGACTGAGTCTCATGATGAGTCTGGGCAGTCAGCCGATCGCCGTTCGGGCTGTGATGATCACCCCACAGCATGGCGGGCTGATGGGGATAGCGCGCCCTTTCCTCACCGGCGGCGAGCATCCGCAGGGCGCGAGAGACGAGCACACGTACCATTTCAGCGCGATATGCCGCGGTTCCGCGCACGTCGTCGATCGGGGACGGGGTCACAGCAGCCAGCCGCGCCGCTTCGCGAATCACCTCCGGCGTCAGCGCTTTGCCGATCAGATACTGCTCTGCGATCGGCGTCTGGATGATGGTCGGCGCAACACTGCCCAGGCTGATCGCGGCGCGGCTGACCTGCTCACCCTCAAAACTGAGAATAACGCTGGCATTGACCACGCTGATCGCCTGTGCCCGGCGCAGACCCAGCTTCAGGAACACGCCGCGTTCCTGCCGGCTCATGGCCGGGAACGTGATCGCCGTCAGAAGTTCATCGGGCTTCATGACCGTGCGCCGCAAACCGGTGTAGAACTGCGCCAGCGGCACGGTGCGCTCGCCTTCCAGCGAGGTGAGCGTGACCGAAGCGCCCAGAGCGCGCAGCGGCGTGATCGTATCGTTGGCAGGCGACGCGGTGACGAGATTTCCCGCGATCGTGGCGCGATTGCGAATCTGCGGCGCGCCAACTTCCCAGCAGGCCTGCGCCAGCGGCAGGGCGCGCTCAACCAGCAGGCGGCTGCCCACCACGTGATTATGCGTAACCAGCGGGCCGAGGCGAATATCATCGCCATACAGACGGATGTCTTCCAAACCGGGAACCCGCGTGATATCGATCAGCACCTCAACGCCTGCCCGCTGACCGCGCTCAATCTCCAGCAGCAGATCCGTGCCGCCCGCGATGATCCGCGCTTTCTCACGGTGTTCTGCCAACAGTTGCAGCGCCTCCGCCAGGCTGGTGACGTTGTAGTAGTGGTTCCACATAGGTGATGCGTCCTCCGCCAGTTTATGTTCATTATCACGCAGTTTTCCGCGTGTGGGTGATTAAATCCTGTTTTCGATCCTGATAAGGCTATTCCGGCTCGATCTCCAGCAGGGTGACCGGGTTGATATTCATGACGCAGGTATCCCGATACTGCGTGCGCGTGGTGACGCGGCGATCATAGGTATGCACATGACCGTGCAGCATATAGCGCGGGCGATACCAGTCCATGAAACGGATTAGCGCCTGAAGTCCATGATGCGGGCGATCTTCAGCATCATGGATCCCTTTGGCAGGTGAATGCGTCACCAGCACATCAAGACGTTTGCCTCCGCGAGATGCCTGGCGAATGCCGATGGGCACACACATCCCCACAACGAAGCGCATCATCTCGCCATCGGTATACTGTATAGGACCGCGATTATAACGAATAGAGCCTTCCAGCCCGGCGAATGTCAGACCTTCATACTCCACGATCCGCCGGTGCAGGTTCTCTCCGCCGGGCGGGCGTTCCTCGTACCCCGTGTCATGATTACCGCGCACATAGAACAGGGGGATATTCAGCACAGACGTAATAAACTCAAGATATGCAGAAGGCATATCACCGCAGCTAATCAACAATTTCACGTCATGGTATCGCCGCCGCAGATGCGCCGCATTTTCCATCTGCGCCACGACGATATCGCTGACACAAAGAATTTTCACGACATAATCTCAGAACTTAACCTGCAACATTTTCCTCTTCAATTTCGCCGGACATGCGCATCGGCTTTCCCGTGCCGCCGCGGCGCAGCATGACGATTTCGGCGATGATGCTCACCGCGATCTCTTTGGGCGTCTCGGCATTCAGCTCAAGCCCGATCGGCGCGTGAATCCGCCCCAGTTCCCGTGCGCTGATCCCGTGATCCTGCTGAAGCGAACGCGCGGTCAGCGCCCAGCGCCGCCGGCTGCCGATCAGCCCGATATAGGCGGCGGGGGTTTGCAGCAGCGCGGGCAGCAGGCGCACATCGACCGGCAGACCGCGAGTCACCGCCGCGACATAGGTGCGCCCGTCAATCGTAACGTGCGCGGGCACGTCGCCCGGTTCGCACACCACGTAACCATCCATATCGGGAATATAGGCCGGGTTGCAGTATGCCTCGCGATCATCATTGACGATGACGCGGAATCCTGCCCACTTGCCAAGCTCCGCCAGCGCCCTGCCCACATGCCCCATGCCGATCACCAGCAGCGTGGGCGGCAGCGAGACAGGCTCGATAAAAATCGTGACTGTGCCGCCGCAGATGCCCGGATCGCCCGCCGCGATATCATTCAGGTGGTAGGTGGCGCGGCGGGCGCTGCCATCAGCGATCACGCGGAGCGCCTCTTCGATCGCCACCGATTCCATCTTGCCGCCGCCAATCGTGCCGACGATGGAGCCGTCCGCGCGTACCAGCAGCTTGCTGCCTTCATGACGCGGCACGGAGCCTGACACCTCGATCACGGTGATCAGCGCGGCAGGCTCCCCTGCATCCTGAGCTTTGATCAGCGCCTCGTAAACCGCCCGAATATCATCCATACCCTTGCCGCCGCGATCGATTCATTCAATCACAACCTGCCTATCCATAAAGACGCGCCCACCGTCGCCATGCATACCATCGCCGATCAGGATCGGTTCAAGCCGCTCAAACGTGACCGGATCGTACCAGCCGATGGCGATCAGGTAGCTTCCCGGCGCGGCAGCCTCCAGATTGACCGTAATTGTGTCACGAAACACACCGGGTAGCCAATTTCCGGGGGGAAGGCTGTCCCGTCCGGGGCGCTGATCCTGCTGGGCGGCGATCGTGCCATCCACCGGGTCGATCACATGGACAAAGAGCTTGTAGTCTCCGGCTGCGCTGCCATCGCTGTACCAGGTGAAATCCAGCATCAGGGAACCGCTGCTGCGGCTTGTCTCCAGACCGAGCAGACGCAGCGCCCCCGCCTGAAACTCAAGCAGACTGTCTGAAGGCAGCGCCGGGATAAAACTGCCGCTGTAGAGCCAGTGGTGATAGGGCTGATAGATACAGCCGGGCTGTGGCACGATTCGCAGATCGACGGTATCGCCCACGATCAGGCTGGAGGGAATCAGGACGGCGTATTCCAGCCAGCTTCCCGGCAGTGAGGGAGTCACCCGCTCAGCCACCCGCTGATCGGCCGCGTAGACCTCCACGCGGCAGGCCTGCTGACTGTGAACACGGGTCACCAGTACGGCATCTTCGCCCGGCACAGAAGCCATGCGGAAGCGCTCATCGCCGCTGATCCGCCTTCCCCCGTCTAGCAGGTCACAGTCCGTTCCCATACAGCCTATGGTGCTGAACTGATAGACCTCCGTCGGGAAGCCGCCAAGCGAGCCAGACGCACGCCATGCATACGCATGATCGCGCTCTGAGACGAGATCTGCCACGTCCAGCCGATCGAGCAGCACCAGCCCATCAAGATAGGCGGTGATCTGGGGGAGCGCGTGCAGGTCGCCCGACCGTTCAGCGCGTTCCCAGCGCGGGCGATAGATCCCCTGCGCCGCGGCAGCCAAAGCGACGTTTCGCTCACCCGCCAGCGTTACTGTGAAAATGGCGAGCGGCTCTGCGAACAGATCGGTCGCCTCAAGGTAACCCAGCCCGTACCCATGACCCTCGCCGTAGAGTGCCAGCAGATCAGGGCGTGCAGCAGCGATGAACTGCGCCACAGCGCCAGGGCCATTGCGCCATGCATCGGCAGCGCCGGGCGTGGTCAGCCCGACGATGTCGAGCGTGGTTCGGTTTCCCTGATAACGCATCATGCCCACATCGTGAACAGCGACGACGGCATCTTCCGGCGTATTCTCGCTCAGCCAGCGCGCCATCTGATATGGCTGCGCCGCGACATAACCGACATTCAGGGCATAGTCGCGGACGAACTCAGCCCAGACCAGCCCACTGCCCGCGAGCAGAATGCATCCGGCAGCAGGCATCAGCCAGCGGCGCGGAAAAGTGCGTGCAAGCGCTTCCAGCCCCAGCCCCGCAAAAGGCAGCATCAGCACGAACAGCGGAATCTGGTAGCGCTTGAAGTGCCAGAAGGCGGTATCGAGCGTGGCGATCGCCGCCGCGCCCACCAGCCACCAGCCGATTGCAGCCAGCGTGAAGAAACGGGTTCGCCGCTGCCATAGTCCCACACCCACCCCGATGAGAACGAACAGCAGCAGCACACGCCCCAGCCACACACTGTGAACGCTGTTGAGCGTGATCAGCGCCTCACTGAAAATACGCGCGAATTGACTGAGGATACGGCTGAGGACATCTGCCAGATCAAAGGGGATCATACCGAAAAGCGACTTGGCGCTGTTACCGCTGGCGACCGCCGACCCCGTCACCAGGCGGTTGACAACCGGCTGCACCAGCGCCGCCAGCAGCGGCAGCGCGCAGACGAACGCGCTGCGCAGTATTCCCGGCAGGCTGCGGACGCGCATCTGGCTCCATGCGCTCCACACACAGCAGACAGCGATCATCAGAGCGGCGACTGCGCCTTCCGGGCGGATCAGCGCCGTGAGCGCCGCGCCCGCCAGCGCGCCGCGCCGATCGTCGGCAAGCGCGCGTTCAAAGCCGAACAGCAGCGCCGCCGCCATCAGCGCTGTCTCCATTCCGCTGAAGGCGTGCCATGCAAACAATCCGTGCAGCGCGTAGATCACGCCAGCAAGCGCCGCGATCCAGCCGCTCACTCCCACGCGCTCAGCGATGCGCACGATCCAGAATGCGCCGAACGCCTGCGCCAGCGCACCGATCAGCATGGCCCAGGCCCCCAGCCACAACCCGCTGAACCCGGCTGCATAGCCTACTGCCAGCAGAAAAGGATAGGCGAAGCTGGTTGCGCCGCTGGTGGGCGGAAAACCGGGGTTGTAGACGTAGGGCTGAAAAGCGGCAAGCTGACGAGCATACTGAAAATGGATGTACACGTCATCCAGCGGCATGAGCGGCGCAGGCGTTCCGGCTGACCGGCTGGATGCGTAGTAGATCAGCGCGTTCAGACCCACGATCGCGCAGATCAGACCCCATATGAGAAGCGAGTGCCGCTGGACGACACCCGCTTGTGGACGATGCTGGTTCATGGGGTTGATTATCGCTCAGAGCGCCTTCAGATGACAGCCTGACTTCAGCCCTGCCGGCGCTGCGGGCTGAGCCGCTCAGGCAGAATAGCCGTTTGCGAAGGTGTCGATCATCAGGCGGACATCCGGTCCCAGCGGGTAGAGAATCGGACAGGTCGCCCCATACTGAACATACTCGCGCACTTTGGCGCGGACTTCGTCCGGCGTGCCGCTGGCGGTGATCATCTGGACGACATCATCAGGGACAAGGCGCATCGCTTCGAGGATCTGCTCTTCTGTCGCCGGCCATGTGAGAACCTGACCGATCTCGTCGAGCAGTTCCTGGCTGACGCCGCTGGCTTTCATGATGTGCGGCTGCTGGCCGAGATACTGCGTGACCAGCTTGCGCGCGCCATCCAGCGCCTTCTGACGGTCATTATCAACGGAACATACGACCAACTGCGGGCGATCGATCGCGTCGAGCGTGCGCCCGCTCTTGCGCGCGCCTGCTTCGAGCTGCGCCAGCGCCTGCTCGTTGTACTTCGGAGAGACCAGGTAATTGAGCACCACACCATCGGCGATCTCGCCGGTCAGCTCCATCATCTGCATACCGGTTGCGCCGATGTAGATCGGCACATGACGCGGCGTCTTTCGCCCATGCACCACATCCAGCTCGACATCATCCAGATGCACAAATTCACCGTGGAAGGTGACGCGCTTGCGCGCCAGCAGATCCCGCACCACGGTGACAACTTCGCGCATGGCGAGCAGCGGCTTCTGGCGGTTGATGCCCACCTTCTTTGCCAGCGGGTCCCACCATGCGCCGATGCCGCAGATGATGCGATCCTCTGCCAGATCATCCAGGGTGAGGAACGTGGCAGCGATCACCGCGGCGTTGCGCGTCCAGTTATTGATCACGCCGCTGCCGATTTTGATTTTGCTGGTGGTCGCCGCAAACGCCGCCATCGGGACGATCGCATCGCGCACGAGACGACTTTCCGCCTGCCAGACCGCTTCAAAACCACGCGATTCCGCATACTGAACGTACTGGATCGCTTCCTGAAGTGAATGCGCATCCTGCAAATAAAGCGCTACCCGGTCAGCCATAATAATTCTCCGCATGATTGCCCACCAGACGCCGGTAGAACTCCAGGTCGGCAGGGACATCGATATCCAGTTGCAGCCGCTCCGAATTGTACACCTTTATCGCGGCGCCTGCCTCTTCTGCCAGGGCGATATGACGGCGGAAGCTGCCCATCCCGTAGGCATAAGGGATCAAACCGGGCGGGCGGATAAAGAGCGC
>SZPD01000083.1 GCA_030263515.1 Anaerolineae bacterium CFX9
GTGCGGCTGGCAGAGGGCAGCGAACTGCGCGCGGACGCCGTGATCGCCAATGTCGATGTGGCGACAGTCTATGAAAAGCTGCTGCCGCAGCAGCCCGCATGGATCGGCAGGGCGCGCCGCCTGACGCGGGTCGAGCCGTCCTGTTCCGGTTTCATCCTGCTGTTGGGCGTTGAGGGTGAGACGGCAGGGCTGGCGCATCACAACATCTTTTTCAGCCGCGATTACCGCCGCGAATTCGATGACATCTTCCGGCGCGGCGTGCCGCCGGATGAGCCGACGATCTATGTGGCCATCACGGCACGCACGGATGCTGCACATGCGCCGCCTGGCTGTGAAAACTGGTTTGTGCTGGTCAACGCGCCGCCGCTTGGCGATGCCTTCGACTGGGCGAGGCAGGGGGATGCCGTCCGCGATCGTGTGCTGGCGACGCTGGCAGATTTTGGGCTGGATGTGCGCGAACGCATCCGCGTTGAGCGCAGGCTGACGCCGGCGGATCTCGAACGGCTGACGGGTGCGCGGCGCGGTGCGCTGTATGGCATCTCGTCCAACAACCGGTTCAATGCGCTGCGCCGGCCGCACAACCGTGCGCCGGATGTGCGCCGGCTGTATTTCGCAGGCGGGACGACGCATCCCGGCGGCGGCGTGCCGATGGTCACACTGTCGGGTCAGGTGGCGGCGCGGCTGGCGCTGGAAGACCTGGGCACGGGCTAGATCCTCAACAGATCGGGGATATTTTCCCGCTTTGGGAAACACGGTACAATCTGCGCGCAAATCGACCCTCATCCTGTGCTGGACACTTGCCCGATGGACCTGAACGCCAATCATTTCACCCAATCCGCCGTGATCGCGCTGGAAGATATCGATCTTCAGACGGCGCTTGATCGCGGCACAGGCAACGCCGATTCTCGCCGCCGGCTTGCATTTGGCGAGCTGGAGCATGCCTACGCCCTGCGGCAGCAGGCACGCAACGCCAAGCTGCGCGCGCTGCACGATCTGCCGGAACTGCTGGAGCAGATGGAGGCGAATGTCACGGCGGCGGGCGGTCATGTGCTTTGGGCGAAGGATGGCGATGAAGCGCTGCGTCATGTCGTGGAGATCTGCCAGAAGCATAACCTGAAGCGCGGCGTCAAGAGCAAGAGCATGGTGACCGAGGAAATCGGCTTGCTGCCCTACCTGGCGAAGCACGGCATTGAGATGGTCGAAACCGATCTCGGCGAGTTCATCGTGCAGATCAATGAGAGCCATCCCAGCCACATCGTCATGCCGGTCATGCATATGACCAAAGAGCAGATCCGCCGGCTGTTCATGGAGAAGCTGAACATGCCGTATACCGAGCAGGCTTCGGAGATGACGGCGTTCATCCGCAGGCATCTGCGCAAGGAATACATCGAGGCGGATTTTGGCATGAGCGGCGGCAACTTCCTGATCGCCGAGACGGGCACGCTGGTGATCTGCACCAATGAGGGCAACGGCCGTCTTTCGACCGGCATCCCGCCCGTGCATATCGCCATGGTCGGCATCGAGAAAATCGTGCCGACATGGGAAGATTTCGCCACGCTGGTGCAGCTTCTGGCGCGCAGCGGAACCGGACAGCGGCTGACCGTCTATACCAACGCCTTCACCGGTCCCAGCCGCGACGACGAGATCGATGGTCCGCGTGAGTTCTACCTGATCCTGCTCGATAACGGACGCAGTGATATTTATGCCAGCGGCTATGCCGAGGCGCTCGCGTGTATTCGCTGCGGCGCATGCCTGAACGCCTGCCCGGTTTATCAGAACGTGGGCGGGCACAGCTATGGATCGGTCTATCCCGGCCCGATCGGCTCGATCGTCACGCCGCTGCTCAAGGGCAAGGAAAACGCAGCGCCGCTGCCCTTTGCCAGTTCGCTGTGCGGCGCGTGCAAGAGCGCCTGCCCGGTTGAGATCAACATCCCCGATATGCTGCTGGCGCTGCGCCGCGACCTGAATCATGTGCAGGAACCGCTGTGGAAGGCAGGCATGAAAGCATGGCAGTTCGGCTTCCGTCACCCGCTGCTGTATGAGGTGGGCGGCAAGGTCGCCAGCGTCGTCACGCGCGCGGCTGCCGAGGTGATGAGCGGCAGCGCAGAACAGACCGACGGCAAGATCGACATGATGCCGTATCCGCTGTCTGGCTGGACGCAGAACCGCGATTTTCCGCCGTTTGCGCCGACTTCTTTCCGCGATTGGTGGCGCGCGAACCGGGGGAAGAAATCAGATTGAGGATGCATCGCACGTGAACGGAAATCGATGCTGCCGCTGACTGCACTGCGCCCCATCCGTCTTTGGGCGCGATGTGAGGGATGGGGGCATTTCTCTGCTGAAAAACTCGTTTTTGTCCCGTTTACCTGGAGGGGGGACAGCCTGCGCAGCAGGCAGGGTAAGGGGGAAATCATATGATCCGGAAGCTCTCGCTGAATGGACAGTGGATGCTTGCCCGCGCCTCAGCGCCGGAGAAGCTGATCCCTGCGCATGTGCCCGGCTGTGTGCATCTCGATCTGATGGCAGCGGGCGAGCTGGAAGACCCCTATTATCGCGATAACGAGCGCCAGCAGTTCTGGGTGGGTGAAACCGACTGGATCTATCAGCGCACGTTCACCGTGACGCCTGATCTGCTCACGCACGATACGATTCGCCTGCGCTGTCACGGGTTGGATACGCTGGCGCAGATCAGCATCAACGGCAACGTCATCGGCCGCGCAGACAATATGTTTCGCACGTGGGAATTTGATGTGGAGCCGTATCTGCGCGCGGGCGAAAATGCCATCCGCATCCGCTTTGAAGCGCCGATGCCGTTTGTGCGCCGGATGGACGAAGAACGCGGCCCCATGCCCGGCTGGGTAGAGCCAATGCGAGTCAACAGCGGTGGCTGGATTCGCAAGGAACCGTGCAATTTCGGCTGGGACTGGGGCCCGATGCTGATCACCAGCGGCATCTGGCGCGATATCGAAATCCTCGCCTGGGACAGCGCCCGCCTCGGCGATGTGCTGGTGGAGCAGGATCACAGCCAGTCGGAGAGCGTCACGCTGCTGATCAGCGGCACGGTCGATACGGGCAAGATCTTCGGTCAGAAAGTCGATGTCTCCGTGCTGTATGAGGGAGCCGAGATCGGCGCGGCAAGAGACCTGCCGGTTCAGGATCGGAAATTCCGCACCGCGATCCGCATCGATGATCCAAAGCTGTGGTGGATACGCGGGCTGGGAGACCAGCCGCTGTACACGGTCTCGGTCACGCTGTGCGAAGGTGGGCAGCGGCGAGATGCCTGGGAGCGGCGGATCGGTCTGCGCACACTGCGGCTGGAACGCCGCGCCGATAAATGGGGCGAGCAGTTCGCTTTTTCGATCAATAATGTGCCGTTCTTCGCCAAAGGGGCAAACTGGATACCGGCAGATCCGTTCGCGGCGCGCGTTCGGCGGGAGGACTATGCGCGGCTGATCGGCGCGGCGGCGGATGCGCATATGAACATGCTGCGGGTGTGGGGCGGCGGCATCTATGAGGACGATGCCTTCTACGATCTGTGCGATGAGTATGGCATCGCCGTCTGGCAGGATTTCATCTTCGCGTGCGGCGTGTATCCGGCGTTCGATGAGGATTTCATGGAAAATGTGGCTGCCGAGGCGCGTGATAACGTCATTCGGCTGCGGCATCATGCCTGCCTGGCGCTGTGGTGCGGCAACAACGAGATCGAACAGGGCATGGCAGACAGCGGCTGGAAAGAAACGGTCTCGTGGCAGGATCACGCGCTGCTTTTCGACGGGCTGCTGCCGCGCATCGTCCGCCAGTACGATCCTCAGCGCAGCTACTGGCCGGGCAGCCCACACAGCCCGCATGGCGACCGCGAAGATCATATGAATCCCAAGTGGGGCGATACCCATCTGTGGGCAGTCTGGCACGGCAAGCAGCCGTTTGAATGGTATCACACGCGCCTGGATCGGTTCGTAAGTGAATTCGGCTTTCAGTCTTTCCCGGAGCCGCATACCGTCGCCGGGTTTACTGCGCCGGAAGATCGCAACCTGACCAGCTATGTGATGGAGCATCATCAGCGCAGCGCGATCGGCAACAGCACGATCATCCACTATATGCTGGACTGGTTCCGCCAGCCGACTTCGTTCGATAACACCGTCTGGCTGAGCCAGATTCTTCAGGGTATGGCGATGAAATATGCCGTCGAGGGCTGGCGGCGCAATATGCCCCGCACGATGGGCTGCCTGTACTGGCAGCTCAATGACTGCTGGCCCGCGCCCACGTGGTCATCGCTGGATCATCATGGACGCTGGAAGGCGCTGCACTATATGGCGAGGCGCTTTTATGCGCCGGTGCTGGTCTCGCTGGTGGAAGACAAGCCGGCACAGGCTGTAGCGATCCATCTGACCAGCGACGCGCTGGAGCCGATCCGTGGCACGCTCACATGGCGGGTCACAGACGCCGAGGGCGCGCCGATCGCGTCCGAATCGCGCGAGGTGGAAGCCCTGCCGCAGCAGAATCGGCTGGTGATGACGCTCAACTGTGCCCCGTATCTGGCGCGGGCAGGGCTGCGCAATCTGTGTGTGTGGGCTGAGTTTGCCGTTGATGGCGTCGTCGTGAGTGAGAATTTCGTCACGTTCGTGCGCCCGAAGCATCTGGCGCTGAAGAAACCGAGGATCAGGCTGGCGAGCGAAACGCAGCCTGACGGGACGCTCAGGGTGACGCTCAAGACCAACCTGGCGGCGCTGTTCGTGTGGGTACAGCACCCGGCGGGACCGGTGCAGGCATCGGATAACTTCTTCCACCTGCTGCCAGATACGCCGAAGACGATCACGGTTCGGCTGCCGGAACGCGCTGATGCAGCGGGTTTGCGCGCCTATTCTCTGGTGGATACTCATCTCTGACCACTTCTGAACCCCAGAAAATGCTTGACAACACTGATGACCTGTACTACGCTGTAGATCATCGTTCAGAAATGCTTTTGGGATATCTCGTGCCCGTGATGATCAGGATGCGTTCAGCCGCCGCATAGGCTGCTGCTGCGCGTCAACCTCTCTCAGCTTCCGGGATCACTTCCTGTTGTGACTGCGCGTTTCAGCGCCATGCGGAGTTTTCGCTCACGCATCGTCGTTTTGTCTGCGCGCATACCGAAGTGGTTCACTGGAAGTTCGCAATGCCCCGAAAACACGACAACAAACGTATTCCCACGCGCGGCTGGGATCCTGTGGCCAACTGGTATGACGGCTGGATGGGTGAGCTTGGCAGCCATCATCATCAGCGGCTCGCCATCCCGGCGGCGCTCGATCTGCTGGCGCTGGAGCGCGGTGAGAAGGTGCTCGATCTGGGCTGCGGAAATGGCGCGCTCGCGGCGCATACTGCCCGGCTGGGGGCGCGTTATACCGGCATTGACATCAGTCCGCGGCTGATCGCCATCGCTCAGGCAAGGCATGGCGCTCATGGGCGCTTCGTGCGCGGTGATGTTCGTCAGCTTGAGCGACTGCGGGAGCTTGAACGGGGCAGGTATGACGCGGCCGTTTTCCTGCTCAGTATCCAGGATATGAATCCCCTCAGCCGGGTGATCGAAGCCGCTGCGTGGGCGCTTCACCCCGGCAGCCGTCTGGTGATCGTGATGACACATCCCTGTTTTCGCGTGCCGAGGCAAAGCGGATGGGGACATGATCCACAGCGCGATCTGCGTTTTCGGCGGGTGGACACGTATTTGCAGCCGCTGACTGTGCCGATGAAACCATATGGCAGGCATCAGCCCGGCACGACGATCAGCTTTCATCGCCCGCTCGGCGCTTACGTCAGCGCGCTCTCGGAAGCTGGACTGCTGCTTGATGCCCTGCATGAACTGACATCGTTCCAGGAAGGCGCTTCAGCAGCAGAAAGGCGCGCCCAGGCACAGATTCCGTTGTTTGCGGCGCTGCGCGCGCGGCGGCTTTAGATGATCTTCCGGTGATGTTCCGGCTCCAGATCGCGCAGATGCGCCAACGCTGCCGACCAGAAATCGAGATGATTCTGCCGCAGACGCTGCTCCAGCGGCGTCAGCCCATACAGCCCCTGCATGAGCAGAATGCTGGCTCCGCCGCCGAGCGATGACTTGAAGGCGACGGCCGTCTTGCGGTAATCCGTGCCGACTTCGTGATCCCATTGGTAAGTGAAGGCGATCTGCCTGCCGGGATCAAAATGTGTGTAGCCGCCGCGCAGCCGGCAGCCGTTCTTCCACGAGAACGCAAATGAACCGCCGAGCCTGCCGCTGATTTCGGCGGTATCCGCCAGCCAATGACGGATGAATTCCGGGCGCACCCAATAGTTGAAGAGCAGCGCGGGCGTGAAGCGGCGGAACTGCGCGCGCAGCACGAAGCGTTCTCTCCCCATGACGACCTGCCAGATGCCTTCGTGTCTGTCACCAAGAATGTCCATGATGTGCGCTCCGCCCCGTGCAGCTCCTGCACTGATCCCCTATGCCTGATTATGCGTTTGAAAATGGTTTGGCTTCAACCCCATTTGAAGGGGGTAGACAGCGCGGCGCTGTCATTCCCCCAGCGCGGCGAGGACTCTGGCATAGGCAACGTTGAGCCGCTGCATCTGATAATGTGCGTCGGCAGTCGGGTTGACATCCGGGTGAAGCTGGCGCGCACGCTGGCGGTAGGCGATCTTTACGGCGCGGATATCCGCATCGAGCGCGACGCCAATCAGCGCGTAGTCTTCTGCCAGCGCTGAGGCGACGGCGACTTCTGTCTTCGGATCGTGGGCATAGCCGCGCTCGCCGCCAAAATCGGCGACATGCCAGGTGGCGTGCAAGCCGGGAAAATGGGTTGTGACCGTCCGGCAGGTGAGCTGGCTGAAATCCATGCGCGCGCCGTATTCGATCTCGCGTACCTGCCCCGCGCCGCGAAAGTAGACGGGGAACAGATAGACCTCGCCCTCGATCACGTCGTAGCCATAGATCGTATCGCGATAGAGCGTGTAGAGCGCCTCCATCCAGTCGTCGGCGCGGTAACGCTGGCCGGCGCTCGGCAGCATCATCTCTGACCAGAGCATGAAGAGTGTAGAGATACCTTTTTGCTGGTTGCTTTCGAGCGTCTTGCGGATCTCGTAGAGCGGCAGCGCACTGTCGATGAAGTGGACGCTCACCTTTTCGCCCGTGTTCGTCTCGAACAGGACGATATCTGTGCCGTTGTGCAGCATTTTGCCGAAGCGATCGCTGAAGCGCAGTTCCTCGACGAAGATCATGCTGGCGAAGGCGGTCTCGTAGCGGATGTTCCCCATGGGTATCCCCAATAAACAGTACTCCAGCAGACATTCTGCCACAGGCTGCGCAAAAACGGTATGGATTCACGGGGAACAAAAACAGAACCAATGTGCTATTTATGGAGGCAGAAAGCGCACCTTAACAACCCGATTGACTGCCCGCGTCTGCACCATCACAGCCAGCCGCGTGTGGACGGCATGAGGCAGATCAAGACGATGTTTTCATCCTGATTGCGTATGGAGGACTCCATGACGCCTGAACTCATCGCGCCGCAGCACGCGCTCAAACTGCTGCATGCGGATGGTTCCCGCGTTGGCGGCTACCTGATCGTGTGGGGAAGCCCTGAACAGCGCGACCTGCACGGCGAATACTTCACCCCGGAAACCGATCTTGGGCTGGACTGGTATCCACGCCGTCCGCTGCTCTACCAGCATGGGCTGGACAGCGCCGTGCGTCACGTGGTGATGGGCGCGATCGATGTGCTCCAGCCAGACGAGACAGGGTTGTGGGCAGAAGCGCAGATCGACCTGCGCGCCCGTTATGCCGAAGCTGTGCGCGGGCTGATCGCACGCGGCGTCCTCGGCTGGTCATCGGCCAGCCTGCCGCATCTGATCGACGTGGAACCCGACGGGCAGATCAGGCGCTGGGTGATCGTCGAGGGCAGCCTGACGCCCACGCCTGCCGAGCCGCGCCACACCGACGCTCACCTGCTGCGCTCCGCCTACCAGTCGATCGGGCTTGACCCGGCTAAACTGCACTTTTTTCACATGCCGCAGCGCCCGCTGCGAGAAGGACTGATGATGACCCAGACGACAAACCACAGCGTGTATGTGCCCGATGAAACGCCCGCGCGCAAGCGGCTGCCCGTGCCGCATGACGATGCATACAAGGCCACGGCGCTCAGCGTCGGCAGCCCCTACGATCAGCATGATGCGCTCGATCTGCTGCACGGCTATATGCTGCTGCGTCATGCCAAGAATTTCCAGGGCGTGAGCGAGCGCTATGCCAACGCGCTGGCGCACAAGCTGCGCAGGGCTAACCTGACGGCGCTGAAGGCGGATGAACTGAGCCATAGTACGCAGACTGGCTATGGCGACGAGTGGGTTCCGGAGCTGTGGAGCGCGCAGATCTGGCACAAGGCGCGGCTGGAAAACGCCATCCTGTCCCTGTTCCCGTCCGTCGAGATGCCGAGCAATCCGTTCGATCTGCCAGTAGAGGGGGCGGATCCGAGCGTGTATTTCGTGCCGGAGACGACGGACGAAGCCCAGCTTGCGCTTGGCGCGGGGAACCCAATCCCGGACAGCAAGATCGGCTCTGGCAAGGTGCAGCTCAACGCGAAGAAGCTGGCGCTGCGCGTCGGGTTCAGCGCGGAACTGGTGGAGGACGCGATCGTGCCGGTGCTGACGCTTTACCGTGAGCAGGCGCTGCGGGCGATCATGGACAGCATCGACTATGTGCTGCTCAACGGCGACACAACGACAGCGGCGACCGGCAATATCAACAAGGATCACGCCGCGCCGGCGGCGACGGATCGCTACCTGGCGTTCGACGGTCTGCGCAAGCTGCCGCTGGTGACCAATACCGCTAACCGCGTCGATGCCGCTAATGCCGCCCCGACGCTGACGCTGCTGCGTTCGGCGCGCTTTAAAATGGATGCGCGCTACGCAGCCCGGCCGGGGGATCTGGCGTGGATCGTCGATGCCGGGACGTATGCTAAATTTCTGGCAATGAGCGAATTTCTCACGATGGACAAGGCGGGTGAACGCGCCACCGCGCTGACCGGACAGATCGGGCTGATCGACGGCGCGCCGGTGATCGTTTCGAGCGAGATGAACCTGACCGAGGCGGACGGCAAGGTCGGCGGCGGCACGAATGACCGCGGGACGGCGCTGTGCGTTTACCGGCCGGGCTGGTACGTCGGCTATCGCCGCCGGATCGCGGTCAGCGTGGATTATGTGCCGTATTACGACAGCTATCAGCTCACAGCGACGGTGCGGCTGGCGCTGGCGAACTATGATACGAAGGTGGCGGCGGCGCTGTATAACCTGGCGGTGTAGAGAACAAGCCTCTCACCCTGCTCGCACGCAAGCGGGCAGCGGGGCAAAAAAATCCATCGCATAGCTCACCCCTTCTCCTCGCTTGTGCGGGAGAAGGGGTCTGGGGATGAGGGGTCAGCGAAGGGGGCTGATAGCATTCGAGGTGCACAGAATCCGGGCTATAATCGAAATGTCCTGGAGGGCAGAATTCGGCTGCA
Source organism: Anaerolineae bacterium CFX9 (assembly GCA_030263515.1). Taxonomy (GTDB): domain Bacteria; phylum Chloroflexota; class Anaerolineae; order Aggregatilineales; family Phototrophicaceae; genus Flexifilum. The sequence goes on from SZPD01000083.1 coordinate 9,495, forward strand.
TGCCGTGAGATCGCGCGGGCGTGATCCTGTATCCTCCAGCCTGTTGATTTCTGAGGATCGGATGTATGGCGCAGCAGATTCAGACGCCGACCATGACTGCCGAGGCGTTCTGGGATTTTTCACAGATGCGGGCGGACGCAGAAGCGCGGTACGAGCTGGTCAAAGGAGAGTTGTGGACGATGTCTCCTACAGGCGCGCGTCACGGTGTGATCGCGCTGCGGCTGGGGCGGCTGATCGGTAATTTCGTTGCAGAAAACCAGCTTGGTGAGGTTTTCGGCGCGGAGACGGGCTTTATCCTGCATCGATCTGCTTCTGGCGAGGATACAGTGCTGGCTCCGGATGTGGGGTTTGTCAGTCATGAACGCCTGCCGGACAGCGCACAGATTGAGGGGTTCGTCCCGGCGGCTCCCGATCTTGCGGTTGAAGTCCTTTCACCCAGCCAGTCCCACACCCAGCTTATGCGCAAGGTAATGCTCTATCTGCGTTATGGCACGCGCCATGTGTGGCTTGTCGATCCGGGATACGAGACAGTTTCGGTGTATGCTGCGCAGTCCTCAGGCACGATGCTCACGCAGGTCTATGAGCGGGACGGGATCATCAGCGGCGAGGAGGTTCTGCCCGGATTTACGATCCCGGTCGCCGAGGTTTTCGAGAGCGCCTGGAGCAGGAAAAAATAATCTCTCCCGACTGCGTCGTGCCCCTCACCCTGCTCGCACGCAAGCGGGAAGCGGGATGAGGGGTCAGCGAAGGGATGGGTTTGGTGTTGGCGGAGAGGAAGTCTCCTACAGCGGCTCGACCCCGTACCACAGCAGCCACGCATTGAGCATGACCGTGTTGTTCAGGTAGCCGCTGAAGCGCGCCCGCGCCGTCTCAAAATCGCCCAGCAGCGCCGCCTGAACGCCCGCGATGGCGTCATCGATGGCGGTCGTCAGGTAGCGGTGCAGCACCACTGTGCAGCCTTCCGGCGTGACGAAATTGAGATTTCCGCGAGACGCCTGCACCTGATCGAGCGTGGCCCGCAGCGCCAGCGGCGTGCCGCGCGCCAGATCGACGGTATCAACCGTTTGCGTGATGGTATCCCAGTCCCGGCGGACGCTCTCCAGCCAGGGCTGCGGGACACAGTCAGCACCGCCGCCACGCGGCACGCCCAGTGCGGCGGCGGAATCCGGCGATGTCCACACCCCCTGATCCCACGTCAGCGTGAGCGTGACCGAGAACTCGCTGAGCGCACTGCTGTACGCCGGGCGGTTATTGGTTTCCAGCGCGGCAATGACGCTGTCCATGCCTCGGATGAGCTGGTTGCGCGCGCTGATGTAGCAGGGCGGCGTTGCGATCTGGTTGGCAGAGAAATTGCGTTTTTGGCGCAGCGGCTGCACGACCAGCGCGACATTATCGACGGTGCGCAGGTACAGCCCGTCGATGCCGCCGACGAGCAGATCGTTGAAGTTCTGCTGCTGTGATGCCCACCAGACAGCGCCCTGCACACAGCCTTGCGTATCGACGGCGAGCGGCGCGCTGGTGGGGGGCTGCGCTTCTGCCGAGCCGGGATCAGCCTGTGCGGCGGGCGGGTTGTTCTCGCCCACTGGCGAGGGATCGTTTGGGGCGTCCGGAGAATCGGGCGCGGCGGTCGCTTCCGGTGCGGCGCTGCCGATCAGGCTGACGACATCATCCGGGATATCGACGCCGGCGATCTCCAGACCGAAGGCAGCCAGCCCGCCAGCCACCAGAAACAGCGGAAGGATCAGCAGGGCGAGGATGAGCGAGGCGATCAGCGCGCCGAGGCAGCCGAAAAGACCTCTGCCTTTCTTCCGGCGGCGGCGCGCTTTGGGCAGGCGAGCCGGTTTTGACTGCTTGCGGCGGCTGCCCGTGCGAACGTCATCATAACCCTCATCATCGCTCATGCCCGCAAACGGATCGCTGAGATCGATATCGTCATCGGGGATGGTGTTGGTGCTGCGTCGTGCCATGTGCGTCCTCGAAGGTTAGTCACCCGCGGCGAAGGCGGCGTCAAATTCATCGGCAAGCGCATCCTGCTGCGCACGGAGATTGCGCCAGGCGGCGCGCGCCATCGGGATGATGAACATCCAGATGATGACCAGTACGTAGATCAGGAACGAGGCCCCTTCGCCAGACAGCCAGTGTGTGCTCTCGAAGAGAGTCGTCGGCGCGTTGCCCAGGGCATGGACGCCCACGGCGAGAAACAGATTGTCCGTGCGCAGGTAGATCAGGGTGTAGAGCAGCCCCCAGCCCGTCAGCATGATCAGATCGAGCGCGATCTCGTGCAGCGGGACGCCGAGGTAGATGCGGTTGGGGATGTGAGACAGCGCAAAGACCGCCTGTGATGCGCCGAGCGCCGCGGCACACCGCAGCCAGCGGTGACGGCGCAGCGCGCTGAAGATCAGGAAGAACTGTGGGAAAAGGAAGCCGCGATAGGCGATTTCCTCAAACAGCGCATTGCCGAAAAGCTGGGCGATCAGCGCGCCGAGGATGACACTCGCGCCCTGCGCAGACCACGCGGGCAGCAGCGTCACCTGTCCATGATCGAGCAGGGCGGCGATCAGATGAACCGCCTGCGCCAGCAGCCAGAGGGCAGCGGTAAAGCCGATCGCAGGCAGCACGTTGGCGCGGATCAGACCGACATCGTAGGGGCGCAGACGCGCGCCGATCAGCATGACAAGGCCGACCAGCACGATCAGGAAGATGCCATTGGCGATCAGCGTGCCAGTGATCCAGCCGTTGGTGGCTTCCGCCAGCGGACGGAAGACTCCGCCGGCGAAAAAGACCAGATTGACGACCGTGATCAGGACGAAATGCGCCGCGATGAAGAGATAGACAGCACCCGTAGGTGCGCGACGGATGGGATCAGGCACTCTGCGCTTGCCTTTGACCTTGTGTTGAAAATGGCGTCAACAGGGCTGATTATACCATTGTTGCGCTTACCAGATGCTTAAACAGCCGATCGACGCGCAGCAGCCAGAACGCCGTCAGCAGGCAGCCGATCAGCGTGATCACGCCGCCAGCGTATACTGAGGGGGGACGGTAGGTGAAGATGACTTCTGACCCCTCTCCCTGCGCCAGCCGCACGCCCAAAAGCCCTCCGACGGATTCGAGCGGGCGCGGTTCGCCATTGACGCTCACTTGCCAGCCGGGATAGGCGACCTCGGTGACGACGGCATAGGCAGGGGCGGGCGGCGGCGCGATCCACAGCGTGATCGTGTCCATCTGATACTGATAGCGGGCAGGCGTGACCTCACGGGCATGGAGCGAGTCCACCCGCGAGCGTGGAATGGTCGCTTCTGGCACAGAGAAGGCGTAGGGCGGCGACATCGGCTGTCGCCAGACACGGGGACGATCGACCACGCCGAGATCTTCCGGCGTCAGCTCATAGGCGGTGCGGATCAGCCTTTCCTCGAATTCAAAATGCATCTCGATAGCTTCCGGCGCAAACCAGCGCATCGTCTGCTGATTGCTGACGGTGTGCGGCAGGCTGTGCGGGCGGTAATCGGGGTTGCCGTGCCACATGCGGATCAGCGGCGGATAGAACCAGGTGTAATCATAGAATTCCCATGTGTCGAAGGCGATGAATTCGTCAGGACGTGCCTGCCGCTCGGCAAACAGCCGCTGGCGAAACGAGACGATGAGCGGCTCCGTACCGCTTTCGCGCAGCCAGCTCTGGCGTACATCCCAGAGGGTGAAGACTGACCAGAGCGTGATCGCTGCCAGGGCGATCAGCGCCAGATGGCGGGCAAATGGATGCTGCCGGGGGTTGTGCCTCAGCCGGTGAAAGACGAGGCGCAGATCGTCAAGGCAGATCGCCAGGATGACCACGATCCAGACGGCGGCGGCGGCCTGCATCCGCGTGAGCAGACGCCACTCGCTCAGGAAGGGAACTGCCTGATAGAGGATGCGCACGAACGGCGTATCGACCATCGCCCAGATAGTGAAGATCGTCACCGCGATCAGCGCCGGGATGAGGATTGTCCACTGGTCACGCCGGATGCGCTGCCAGGCGGCATGTGCCAGCCCGCGCAGGATGATCAGCGCCAGCGTGAATGCCAGCGGCACGGTATAGAAGTAGAACAGCGCGGATGGCCGCCGGTCAGAGTAGGATGAGTCGAAATAGCGGACGATCGTTTCTTCCAGCGTATGCGACATGCGGAAATCTTCGACCGAGTGGAACCACAGGCGGAAGTTGACCACTACCGGCAGCAGCCGAATCGCCGCGACCGCGATCAGCAGCGCCACACCGAGGCTGACCCGCCCCAGCGCGCGCCGTTCCAGGCTGACGAACGGGCGGCGGCGCTGCACGCACACAACGCCGAACAGCACCAGCAGCGCCGAGACGATCGCCGTTGGCAGCACATACCAGAAAGTGCCGCTGAAGATCAGCAGCGCACCGCTGACCGCCAGCAAACCGATCCAGAAGCGCTCTGCTCGGCGCAGGCAGCCGATCACGCCCGCATAGACGAACGGCACATAGGCCTGGCTGAGCGCCATCTGATAGAAGCCCATGCCGATCGCGCCGACAAATCCGCCGGTTGATGCCAGCATCAGCCCCAGAAACAGCCGCGGGATGACTCCCAGACCGAGGCTGTAGCCCAGCGCCCACCCGCCGAGCGCCATCAGCCCGGCGTGCAGAATGAT
>SZPD01000509.1 GCA_030263515.1 Anaerolineae bacterium CFX9
CTGCAAACGGTGGACATGATCGAACACTTGCTGAAGCCCGGCTGGATGCGCGACAGCATCTACATGATTGATATGGATGCCGGGATCAGCGGCACGAAGAAGATTGAAGACCGTCCGGGTATGTCGCTGCTCTACGACCATATCGAGCATGACCGTATCGGTCTAGTCGCTGCGCAGGATGTAGATCGTTTCTTCCGCGATGTGACCATGATTCAGACCAACATCTTTCTGGATGCCTGCAAGCGCAAGAATGTGCGAGTCATGACTCCGAGTGTGGTGTATGACTTCAATCACCCGACGATGGGCGCGTACTACCTGAAGATGTTCCGCGAGGAAGCGCAGCGAGCGGCTGACTTTCTGGAGTATCACATCAAGGGACGACTGCATAAAAGCCGGGATTACCTGATTGAGCAGGGACTCTGGGCAGGTCGCACCATCGCGCTGGGCTATATCGTGGATATGCGTCGAACGCTCCCGAATGGGGAACGCAATCCTGACTGGCGCAAGTACATCCCCTTCGCACCGAGTGCTGATCTGGTGCTGGCGTACTTCGAGTTGTTCCGCGAGAAGGGACGCAACTTTCAGGCGACGTGGGAACACATCGAGCAGCATGGTCCGTTCATCCCGGATGACCTTGCCCGGCAAGTTCCAGAAGGCTTCCGTATCGAGAATTGGTTCCGCTATCGCTCCAACATCACCGGACGTATCATGCCTTCCAAATCGGGTTTGCACAACCTGCTGACGAATGTGGTCTACATCGGTCACTGGATTCACAAGAAAGCCATTGTCTGCTGGCACAATCACGAACCTATCGTGCCGGAAGATGTGTTCATGCAGGCATTCAATTCGCTGTCGTCCACCGATTTCTACGGCGAACCGAACGCGCACTACGTCCCCTATCGTCCCTGGACCCGCCACGCTGTTGAAGAACGCGAATGCGATCCACCGACTTACAGCGGACTGGTCTTCTCTGACCAGCTCGAAGGCTATGAACTGCGCCGCTACAACTCGGTCTACAATCACACCAACCGCAACTATGGTTATATCCTGCATGACGAGCGGATCGAAGTGCAAATGACCGTCAAGGCGGCGGTGGTGGATGAAGCGGTAGACAAGATGCTGCTGGAACGGTTAGAAGCGACAACGATTGACGAAGCGATCTGGCAGCAGGCATTAGAGACGACGGAACACAGCGGTCACAGTGAGAAGCGGCGAATTGAGCAGGACATTCGCAGCGCCGAACGCACCAAACAGACCATTCTGGACAATCTGAAGGCGATCTCCAATCCGGGCATCGTCAAGAATCTGGAAGCCAGCTATGAAGCCAATGAGCGCGAAATCGAGCGGCTGACCGCAGAACTGGCGAACCTTGCGACGAGCGAGCATTACCAGCGTGGTCTGCTGGAAGCCCGTCCAGTGCTTCAGACGGTCATCACCCACTGGGAGCAGGTCGCCGGAGATAAACGCCGCGAGTTGTTTGAGGCATTTGCCTATCGCATTCTGGTTCGACGGCTGGATATGCTGAACCGGGAAGTGATTGTTCAGTGGCGGGATGGCACCGAAACCCGGCGGACATTCACCCGTGCTGGCAAGCGCCTCTTCTGGTCAAAACACGATTTGCAGCAGCTTAAGCAGATGGTGGAAGGCAATGTGCCGCAGGTGACGATCATGCGGGCGTTCCCCCTCCTCACCTGGCAGGACATCCAGAAGCGGTATGCCTATCACTTTGGCAATGGCAGCTTCGCGCCGCACTATGCAGGGGAGAAGCAGTATCCGGCGCATTTCACCTATGCGAAAACGGATGAAGCCAGGGCAGAAAAATCCGCCCAAAAATCAGTGAGTATCTCTCCTTCTCCAGTGAGGGGGAGTTCGACGGACCGACCCCGTAGCCGAAGTAGTATTCCGGCTCCGGGTTAAGCGCGGGCAAATCGAGTGGATCAGGAAACGCCAGCCCGTGATGGTCGGCGACATCGTGAGCGAACTGCTGCGCCA
>SZPD01000510.1 GCA_030263515.1 Anaerolineae bacterium CFX9
GAGAGGGACTCTTTGCTGCCAGAAGGCAAAGGAGCTGCTATTCTTCGTCGAGCGTGTTGAGCGTTTCAAGGTCGCGCTGAAGACTCCGCCAGCGCGTCACCATGCTCACCAGAAATACGATGAGCGCGGCGATCGTCACGCCCAGCCCCAGAAACAGATAAGCCGCAGTATCGGGAGTCGTCTCAGGCATCGTCTAGTTCTCCATCACCTGCGCACGGCGGGCGCGCACACGGTCGGCGAGATTTTCCAGCCGGATACGCCACCACATCAGCGCCAGCGGCACAAATACACTCCACACCACCATGCTCACGCTCATCGTCGTGATCATCCGTTCCGCCAGTTCAAAACCGCCCTGGGCATTCTGCGGGCTGGGGCCGATCACGGCGGGATGGATCGTGTCCGGGCGGATGCGGATGATGATCAGCGTCACGATCACGCTGGTATATGCCAGGATGCCGTAGATGCTGGCGAAGCGCGCCCGCGTTTCGCGGTTTTCGATGGCGTTGCGCAGGAACAGATAGGCAAAATACGTCAGCACCATGATCGCCGCCGAGGTCAGGCGCGGATCCCACGTCCACCACGTATTCCAGATCGGGCGCGCCCACACCGAGCCTGTTGCCAGGTTGATGACCGCCAGCACCGTGCCCACCTCAACGCCTGCCAGCGCCAGCGTGTCCCACTTCGGGTCATGCCGGATCAGGTAGAGAATGCCCGCGATCACGGTGACGCCGTAGGCGATGAACGCCCCGGCGAATGCTGAGACATGGATATAGAAGATACGCTGAACCTCACCCTGCGCAGCGTCCGTTCCAGGATACATCAGCGCCATGATCAGGCTGCCGATGAGCGAGATCGCCGCCAGCACGGTCACGGCATACAGGATGCGCGTCCGCCCGGCAGACTCATCGGTGGGCGTGAACTCGTCGTTTGTGATCGGCATCTGCCGAACAGCACTCATATACTACGCCTCTCAAATGGACTCATGTTTTTCGTGCCGTAAATCGTAGCATAAGCGCAAAAATCTGCAATAATCTCATAAAATCTACTAAAGATTCTCATTCTTCCACAGCCGCGCCAAACAGCAGCAGGCAGGTTCCGAAGAAGATCGCATCCAGCGCGATCAGAATCAGCAGCCAGGTGTCCCACAGCTCGGATGGCGCATTATTGACGATGCCTGCTGTTGCGCGCACGCAGGCCAGCAGCAGCGGCAGCACGATCGGGAGCATGACGATCGGCAGCAGACTTTCGCGGGCGCGCGTCTGGACGGTCATCGCCGCCAGCAGCGTCCCCACTGAAGCAAAGCCGAATGATCCCAGCGCCACCACCAGCAGCGTGAGCGGCTGCACCAGCGTGATGTTGAAAAGCACTGTCATGAGCGGCAGCAGCACCACCGCCACCACGATCATAAAGACCAGGTTGCCCGCCAGCTTGCCCAGATAGACCGCCGCCCGCGAGACCGGCGCGATCAGCAGCGCATCGAGATTGCCCTGATCGCGTTCCAGCGCCAGGCTGCGATTAAAGCCGAGGATGCTGGCGAAGATCAGCGTCACCCACAGGACGCCGCTGACCGACTCTGCCCGTGCCTGCCGGTTGAGTTCCAGCGCAAAGCTGTAGACGAGGATGGCCATCAGAGCGAACAGACCCATCGCCCCGATCAGCTCGCGGCTGCGGGCTTCGGCGCGCAGATCCTTGCGCAGCACAGCCCATGCGACGGTGAAAAACGGCGTCTGCATGACGGCTCAGATCCCTTCCGGATCCGGGGCAGGCGCGCTGCCCGTCACACGGGTATACTCGGCGATCAGCGCCGCGCCGCTCACACCATCCAGCGGCAGATCAGCGCCGATCCTGCCCCGGCTGAGGATGACCGCCCGCGTGGCCAGGGCGGCGGCGCGCCCCAGTTCGTGCGTCGTCAGCACCATCGTCCGGCTGTCCGCCTGCGCCTCAGCGATCAGCGCATCCAGCGCTGCCGCCGCTTCCTGATCCAGCC